>NZ_JBIWKB010000057.1:0-57554 GCF_044765425.1 Streptomyces sp. NPDC102462
ACCCGCGTGGTGCCCAGGTGTGTCCCTTCGGCGGCCTCAGTCCCTGGCCTGCCTCGTCCTCGAAGCAGATGTGGGCGCCCAGGTCCGCCGCGGTCCTTTTACCCGCGGCCACACCTCGGCCTTCCACACCTCGATCGCCTCGTCGTCGCGTTCGATCGCCCGCCGCAGGGGTACCTGCGCGGACCAGCCGTGCCGCCGCAACAGCTTCCACACGCCCTGGACCGTGTACCCGACGTGGAACATCCGCCCGATCAGCAGCTTGACCCGCTTCAGCGTCCACCCCTGGAACTCATCGTCCCAGCCGTGCGCGAGCGGGCCCCGCTTCAACTCCCGCTCCAGCCGCTCCCACTGCCGGGAACTCAGCCGTTCCACCGAGGCCGGCCCCTTCGAGCGCAGAGTGTCGCCACCGCCCTCCTCCCACGCCCGCCGCCAACGTCGCACCGACCGCGACGTCACCCGAAGCTCCCGCGCGACGGCCTCAGTCTTCTCCCCACGAGCGAACCGCTCGGCCGTCTCAAGACGCAGCCGCTCCCGCTTCTCCTGCTCCCTGGGCGACAGGCCGCCCCCATGCGCGTACCGCATGACGACGTCATACCGCAACGATCAAGAAGCGTCACGGGCCACCGGACTCCACGAGTTCAACCTGAGTAACCGCAGTAAATAGCGACCGGGCCGACCCCCAACTACAGTGGGGACGGCCCGGTCGCGTGATGAGGCATCGGGACGGGTCAGAGATCGAGCAGGAAGTCGAAGTCCGTGTCCTTCGCACCGAGCAGCCAGGCCTTGGCCTCAGCAGGAGTGAAAACCTGAGGCAGGCGCCCCGGGTTCTGCGAGTCGCCGATCAGAACGTATCCGTCCTGGACGGCAACCTGGACGCAGTTCCCGCCGCCGCCGCTGTACTTGGACACCGTCCATTCGATCGACGCCAGGTCGAACGAGGATGGGTCCGGCTTCGATGTCACTGTTCTAGCTCCTTGATCCTTTTCTCGAGGCGCCTGCGCGTCTCTGCGGGGTCCAGCGCTCGCTCCCACAAGTTGGTGAAAGCTGCGGTGTAGCGCTGCACGTCTTCGTCACCGTCGAAGTACACCGAACTGACCATGGTCTCCACCCACACGACCTGACGGGCAGCTTCGGGAAAGCCCATGAGGACGAACGCGCCTGCAGATCCCGGATGGAGGCCGATCGGATCCGGCAGGATGCGGATGGTGTTGCGATCTTCCTCGGACTCGGCGCGGATCCTCTCCAGTTGGCGCCTCAGCACTGGTCGGTCGCCGATGGTGTCCCGGAGCGCGCTCTCGTCCACGAGAGCGCGAAAGTCCTTCGGTGCGCCACCTCGGACCTGCTGCTGCCGGTCCATGCGGACGTCAACGAGGGCCTTCACTTCTGCAGGACGCAATTCGGGTCGCATCCGGGTGATGACGATTCGGGCGTAGTCCTCGACCTGGAAGAGTCCCGGCCACACGTCTCGCTCATAGTTCCAGAGCTCAGCAGCGCGTCGCTCCATCTTCAAGAAGCCCTCGAACTGCATGGGGCCAAGCAGGTTGGCGTTCCGCCGCCACAGTGCGGGGCGCGGCCGGCCGGCTGGTGTGGTGTCTGCGTTCAGGAGGGCCTGAATTTCAGAGCTCTCCGTGGCGTTGGCCTGGTAGCACTCGAGCAGAGCCTCGACGAGATCGCGGGTGACGCGGCGGCGCTGTCCCCGCTCCAGTCGGCTCAGCCCGCTGTTGTCGATCTTGACACCGCGTCGACGCAGCACTTCGTGGCCCGCGACATCGCCTTGGGTAAGGCCGCGCCGCTCGCGCAACTCCTCAAGGCGCAGGCCGACTTCGCTGAGGGTCAACGACCACGGCGTCTTCGCTTCTGGCATGGTGGCCAGTCTGACGGCTCGCCGGGCTGCCTACAAGCAATATGGTCGAGCAATTTGCTCGACCATATTGCTAAGCGCTCGTCCAAGGGAGCATCCTAGCCAGGGTCACGAAGTGTGCAGCACCTGTCGCCATGCGTGGAGTTCGTCCCGCTGCTTTGCTGCCAGTACACGCCTAGGGAGGGGCCGCCGCGATGCGTCGGACGCTGTTCAGCCTCCTGTTGAAAGACCGCGACCTACTCGGCTGGGAAGCGTTCTGCGTCCACTTCACGGCAGCCGGTCGGGAGCTCGCGCCCAAGAAGGGCAACCGTCGGCTCGCCACGGCCAGCGTCGGGCGTACGACGTTCGACAGATGGTCCTCGGGCACCTGGTACGGCCGTCCCCGCGGCGAGGCGGCGCAGATCCTGGAGTGCATGTTCGGACACACCGTCGAGGAGCTGTTCAGCCCGGCGCCCCACGCGAGCGAGCTACCTGTGGGGTTGGAGTCGGTCCCCGCGCGGATCGGTTCGCGTTGGCCCACGTCAAACTTGCTCCTCCCCGCTGGCGGGCCGGGAGGCATCTGGGAGATCGCTGGACGCCAGCGCCTGGACGGCACCAGCGCCGCGGTGCACCTTCTTCCCGTCGTCAGGCGAGGCGACGAGGCCGACGTTCGAGACTTGAGCCAGGACGGGCTGCACGAGCTGGAGCGGTTCTTACGGCCGGCACGCCGCGGGTTTCTCGTAGGCGTCGAAGCGCGGCAGGACGACTTCAACCTGTACGTCCGCGACGCCATAGCTGCACGCAGGTCCGCGATGCCGGGACGGCCAGCTGCGGGAGGTTTGTCGATTCCCTCGGCTTACCTCCTGGACGACCTCACCTACGGCATCCTCTGGGCGCTCACCCAGCTCGATGACGGCCTCTTGTCCGATGATCAGGCGCTCGACGCCGAGCAGCACCTCCTCGACACATACCTGTCCCTGCCCCGATCAGCACCGAGTCAGTTACTCGTCGACCTGACCGCCGTCGGCAGCAGCTGGATGGGATCGGCCTTCTGCGCCCGCCACATCGAGCAGGAACTGGCCGACGCGAACGCGGTCCCGATCTTCTGGACTCGCGAGCAGAGTGGAGAAGAGGCGGCCTGCTGGCTGTTCTTCAAGCACAAGCTGGACTACCTCCGATCTCTCGAACGCTTCCACGGGACCACGGCGCAGACCATCCGGGTCTTCTGTCTGCCCGAGGGTGAGGTGGCGCGCTCTGAGAGATACGAGAGGGTCTTGCTGCTGTTGGCGATCGCCCTCATGGAGCGCTGCGGGATCCGGGCCAGGGTGGTGCCGGATCCGGAGTACTCGGAGGTGGACGGAGTGGCCCTGATCCCCGGCCAGCGAGCCGTCGTTGCCAATTGGGTTCGGGCTCCCGGCGGAGCCCTGTGGGCTGCTGACAGCACCTCGGCGCGTGGGGAGCTGCGTACGTACGCCACCGCCTTCGCTGACGCGCAGGGCGCCGACGTGCTGGTGGGCGAGGACTCTGCGACCCGTCTGCGATCACTCGCGGGTTACCTGGGCCTGGACTGGGGCTGGTTGACTGGCCGGTGCCGTGCTCTGGGCGAGTTCGGCGTCGGCGGTCTCGTTCGCCCCCGCAGCCGTCTGCTGACCGTGGAAGCGCTGGATGAGACCCTGCTTTTCCTCGGCAAGCTCTCCTCGTCCTGATGAACCCCGTCCGCATAGCCATCCCGAGGAAAGGTCCTCCGTGCTCTCCGCTGATCGTGCCCCGAGCCGCACCGTGCTGGTACTCACCCTGGGCGGCACCATCGCCATGACGCGCACTGCCGCAGCAGCCGGCGTCACACCGACCCTGACCGGCTCGGACCTGGTGGGCGCTGTGCCCGGCCTCCAAGGCGTGGCCGAGGCCGTCGTGGAGGACTTCCGGCAGATGCCAGGGGCCTCCCTGGCCATCGGCGACATCGTCAGCCTCGTGGGCCGACTGCAACGGGCCGACGGCGAGGACATCGACGGCGTCGTGGTGACCCAGGGCACCGACACCCTCGAGGAGACCGCGTTCCTGACCCACCTCTACTACCAAGGCACCACGCCGGTGGTCTTCACCGGCGCGATGCGCAATGCTGCGACAGCGGGCGCGGATGGCCCAGCGAACCTTCTCGCAGCCGTCCAGACCGCCGTGAGTACGGAGTCTCGGGGAGCCGGCGTCCTTGTCGTCCTGGGCGACGAGATTCATGCCGCCCGGCACGTGAGAAAGATGCACACGACCAGCCCGGGAGCCTTCGATTCCCCGAGCACCGGGCCGCTCGGCCACGTCGTGGAAGGGGCAGCGCGGTTCCACCGCTCGCTGAGTCCGACCGCGCCTGTACCGCTGCCCGTCGGCGCCCTGCCGCAGGTGGAGATCGTCGCTGCGTCGTTGGGCAGCAGCGGAATGTTGCTGGAGGGCCTGGAGCGCAAAGTCGCTGGCCTGGTGGTGGCCGCGTTCGGCGCCGGCCACGTCCCCGAGACGTGGTGCAGTCGGCTGGAAGCGCTGGCGGACGCAATGCCCGTCGTGCTCGCATCGCGTATCGGCACCGGCCCCGTCCTCACCTCGACCTATGCCTTCCCCGGATCCGAGAGCGACCTGCTGGCCCGCGGCTTGATCCCTGCGGGCGCACTCGACCCCTACAAGGCCCGTCTCCTCCTCGTCGCCCACTTGGCCGCAGGCACGCCGCACCCGGAGATCGCAAAGGCGTTCCTCGACTACTCCTGACTCGCTCGCGACCAGCCAAAGGACGACTCTGACCATGCGCTACGCCCAGGTGCACACCGGCCGGCAGTTCATGCTTGCCCTTGACCACGGGGAAGACTTCCTGGAAGGCCTCACCCAGTTCTGCGCGGATCGGGGCATCCGAGCCGGGTACATCCCCACCTTCGTCGGTGGTCTCCGCTCGGCCCGGCTGGTGGGCTCTTGCGAACCCCTCGCCGATCCCGAGGCCCCCTTGTGGGACGAGATCACCGTCGAGACGCTTGAAGCACTCGGCGGCGGGACGCTCGCATGGGACACGGAGAAGGATTGCCTGGCCCCTCACATCCACGTCGCGGCCGGCATCAAGGGGAAGTCGGCCGAGGGGCGAGTTTCGCACCTGCTCGGCGCGAAAGTGCAGTTCATCTGCGAGATTCCGATCATCGAAGTCACCAACGCCGCCGAGGGGCCCGCGTTGACACGACAACGAAGCGCTGAGCTGTATGACGTGCCCCTCCTCGGCTTCGGCACCGGCATCTGAAGGCGGTAGATGACGATGCGTAGGGCGATCCGCTTCCCGGAGGTGCTTGAGGCCCACCGCATGCGCATCTACGAGACGTTCACGCTGCACTTCGAGCGGGCGGCCAAGGAGGCGGCCCGGCTCGACGGCAACCCTTCCCTCGCTTCCGTCTACGTCTCGCGTTCCACGTGGGATCGCTGGATGGTTGGGGACATCAAGGGTTTGCCCCGACAGGCGACATGCCGGGTTCTGGAGCACCTCTTCCAGGAGCCGGCCGCGCAGTTGTTCGCTCAGCTGGCGTCGGAGGCCGGCCAACAGGTCGATGTCGGGACGACCGCGCCGATGGGGGTCCACTCGGTGGCGTCGCCGCATCTGGCTGCCATGAATTCGTTCCGACTCGCGGACCGCCAGCTGGGCGGCGGCCACGTCTACCGGTCCGTGGTGCACTACCTCAACACGGTCATCGCCCCGAACCTCTTCAGCGCAGCGGACGGTCGCGAAGACGGCGAGAGCACATTCGGTGCAGCGGTTGTCCTCACGGAGATGGCGGCCTGGATGGCCCACGACGCCGGACGGGACGACATGGCATCCAACCATTTTGACCGCGCCTTACGACTGGCGCAGAGCCTTACCGACGTGACCGCGGGCGCGAATGTACTGGCCGGCATGAGCCACCTGGCCCTGCAGACCGATCAGATCGTCGCCGCCGCGGAACTCGCCCGCAGCGGGCTCGCCCGCCTCGCCGCCGGCACGCCGGTGCCGACCCTTGCCGCCCGCCTCTACGCCATGGAGGCGCGGGCACTCGCTCAACTCAACGCCGAACGTGAGGCGCAGCGGAGGCTCGACACTGCACGTGAAGCTCTGGCCCTTGCACAGACCGTGCCAGCCCCCCAGTGGGTGGCACCGTTCGACGAAGCCGCGCTTGCCAGCGAGGCCGCCTCCGTTCTCCTGGATCTCGGCGCGCTCAAGGCAGCAGCGAAGGAGGCGCAGCGCGCCTTGGCACTGCGCGACGCGAGCCGGGTCCGCAGCAGGGCCTTCGGTCAGGTCACGCTGGCACGAGTCCTGCTCGCGCAGGGGCAGTTGGACGCGGCGTGCTCGGTAGGCCTGGATCTGCACGACGTCTGCCAGTCGGTGACGTCTGTGCGGCTGAGCAAGCAACTTGACGCGCTGCAAATTGAGTTCGGCTCGCATCGGCAGGTGCCCGAGGTCCGCGAGCTCCTGTCGCGGATGACTGCGTCGGCGCAGCACCGTAAATTGCTGCTCGGCAGTCTTGTGCTCCCGGAAGGTCCGCAGTGAACCATGCACCCAAGCCGGGTGATCCCGGCCGTGACGCCTATCTGGCCGAGGGAAACGCACGACAAGCTCGGAAGCGGGCCGCCGCCGACGCCCTGATCCGAGACGAGGGCGGCAGGTTGCTTCTGGTGAACCCGACCTACAAGGACGGGTGGGATCTTCCCGGTGGCATGGCCGAGGACAACGAAGCACCCGAGGATGCCGTTCGCCGGGAACTCCGTGAAGAGCTCGGTCTCACGGTCGCCGGCCTGCGGTTCCTGTGTGTCGACTGGGTCGAACCTCACGGCCCGTGGGACGACCTTCTCGGCTTCGTCTTCGACGCCGGTGTCCTGTCACCGGAGCAAGCCGCCGAGCTGAAACCCAGCGATGAGGAGATTTCGGAGCATCGCTTCTTCGAGGTCTCGAAGGCACTGTCACTGCTGCCGGACCGTCAACGGGTTCGGGCTTCCCAGGCATGGGCGGTTCTTGACGACGGCATCCCGCGCTACCTCCGCAACGGAGTTGCTCTCTGAGCAGTGGGACGGGCCTCTGGGCCGGTCACACATTGACCTCCACGGACGGGGCACGACCCTCGGGTTGGATCAGCATGCTCCGGATGCGGGAAAACACGCCGCCGATTTCCGCAAGCTCGTGCTCAGACAGCGGCTGGCCGAGGAAGTGGCGGTCGTACTTGGCGTTCTGGTCGTCGATGCCGACAACGACCACAGCGTTCTGTACTTGCTGAAGGATGAACCGCACAGCCACTCGAGCCAAGGCATCCGGGGACGAGCCGAACCGGCTTGCCAGCTCTGCGAGGCCGTGAGTGATCGCGGACGCCATGGCTCCGGCGCAGGCGACTGCCGAACCGCCCCAAGCAGCCACAGCGCGGTCCGCGCGGCCACTCACTAACGCACCATGGGCCAGCGGCGAGGCAATCACCAAGCCCACACCGCGGCGCGCAGTGAAAGCGCCGAGGTCCTCACCCTCACCAAGGTCGACAAGCGGCACCAGGCCGCTGGCCTGCGTCCAGACCACGTCGGGGCGGATCCGGTCGAACAGATCCAGGAAGCGCCGTATCGAGCGGACCGAGGAGCGGAAGCCCGGACCACGCAAACCGACGGCCCGGATTTGACCAAGGTCGCGCAGTGCTCGCATTTGCTCGATGACCGGGTCGAGGTATCGGTCACCGAGACCGAAGTCGTACGACTCAAGGGTGTAGAGGGCCAACTCGTCCAGGTACAGATTCTCCAAGGTCTGTTCCAGCTGGTGCCGGACCCTCGGTCCGGCGTAGGGGTGAGGAGCAGAGCCTTGAACCCGACCGACCTTGCTGGCGACCTGCACCTTGTGGCCCCGATGCTCCTTCAGGACTTTGCCCATGAGCCTTTCCGCGTGGCCGCTCCGGTGGCTGTCGGCCGTGTCGAACAGCTGCGCCTCGTCCTCACCAGCGCCTGCCTCCAAGGCGCGGCGCAGCCCGTCGAGCAGTCGCGCGTCGTCTGGTTGGACGGCGCTGGGCGACCAGCGAGAGGATCCGCTGCCAACGCCCAGCGGGAGCACCGTCAGGTCCCGGGCCAGACGGCGGGGTGCGAGATCGCTCGGTGTCATCGGTCAGCGTCTTCCGCTCGGTAGAGGAAGACCGCGATGACGCGCTTCCCCATGCTGTCGCCCTGGACTCCCCAGGCGCTCGCCAGTACATCCACCAGAAACAGGCCTCTCCCGCCTTCGTCATCCTCATCGGCAGCCGGGGGATTCCCGGGCACCGCCGCGATGTCTTCACCGCCGTCTCGAACCTGGACGGTCACTCCCCAGTCGTACACGTCGAGGCAGATGTCGAGCGCCGCTCCAGCGTGCTCAACAGCGTTGCCCACCAGCTCGTCCGCGACCAGGACCACGTCGTCCGTGTACGTGTCGTCAGCTCGCCCCGCCAGGGCCTCGCGGACTATGCGGCGGGCGGCGCTCTGCGGGGCGTCAAGACCGCAGAGGTCGATCGCAGCGTGCGTAGCGGGGCTGCCGCCGTCGCGGCCTTGGCCACATGGCAAGGCAGTGCTGGTGGAACCAAGCACGGGGATCACTCCTCGCTGCATTCACGATGCCCGGGGGCACGGACTGGCAAGTCCTGCTGAATACCGTGGCCCAAGTCGCCGCGCAGGCGATAGCGAATCCCGTCCCCACTTCTCCCCACTTCACCGGCTCTCCCGCCTACTTCCGACGTGGGAGGAGGCACCAGAGTGGATGACGTCGTACAGAAGAGCGAGATTCGCGCACTTCTCTCGTAGTGCGATCCGTCGATAGGGACGTCACCGCCATCCGTCCGACGGGTGACCGAAAGCGGGAAGCGTGACGAAAACTGCTTCTACCTGGCCTTTTGCCGAGCAATCGGCCCTGATGACCGATCAGCCTGTATTTGGCGCCGATATCACTGGTGGTGAATTCCGGTCAAGCACTTCCAGAGAAGTGGGGTGAAGTGGGCTACGAAGTCGATCTTCAGCCACAAGGGTTCCGAGACCGGCATCACTACCGGAAGCGGTGACCGACTTCCGCCCTATTGTCCGATCCTCAGCGGGGTCGAGTGGACATCAACTCCGTTCTCTGCACGGCCGAAGTGGGGAGAAGTGGGGGTCGATTTCACTACCGGAACGTGCCAATGAGCGGCAACGCTATTCGCAGTTCTTCCGCCTCGCTGCCCACGGAAAGGTAGTCGTGATCACTCTCGTCCCGCCGGTCGTCGGCGCCCAGTTCGGTGGCGAAGTCCGCGCAGCCAGCTCGGCAGGCCGACGGTTTGCGTCTCGGCTGCGTCGCCTCGGACGGCCCCTACGCGGCGGCGGCGACATCGTTGCCCCCCTGATCCATCAGGTACTGGGAGACCCGGACCGGCCCCTTCCCCGTTGCCAGGGCGAGGTCGACCAGATGGTGGCCGTACTCCGGGCACAGCTGCCGGCGCTAGTGCGGGCAGCGGGCTGGCCGCGACGGGCCGCGATCCTCGCCAGCCCCGCCCCAACCGACTACATGGGCTCGCGGGTGCACCTGATCCTGCTAGCCGAGACCGCACAGCACCTCATAGCAACTGCCAAGGCAGGGGCGAAGTCCACAGTCGACCACCCCACGAGCGGGGCGGGCGCCGTCGTACGGCAGTACACCCCCGTGAACGCCGTACGTCAGCGCCCGCCCTCGGGCTCCGAGTCCTATCCCGAAGGCATCCGGTGCCACCCCGTCACCGCAGCCTCCGGAAGACCGGAGCGAGGCGCAGGGCCGTAGTGCTGCTGCCTCCCGGCTGCCGTGGTGAGTGCCCTCCACGGCAGCCGGTCCCGCTGCCGGATTGCCAATCGTCCATCCCCCATGCCGATTCTTCCGAGGACTCACCATGTGTCAGCACAAGCCCACCTGTCCCTCCGCCGAGGCCACGGACCGCGAGGCCGCCGTCGTGGTCGCGGCCCACCCGGAACAGGGCTGGAGCCTGCTGTGCAACGGTGTCCTCCTCTTCGAAGACACCGGTGAGATCCTTCCCAACGGCAAGATCGTCGCTCCGCACCGGTTGACGAGCGCCGCGGCATGAAAAGGACCCAGCACGAACAAGGGGGTCTTCCGGTGCCGTACGTCACCGCGTGGAGCGGGGAAAATCACCGGACTCCTGCCGTGGTGCGTCACCCGAGCGGGCGAGGTATCGGCTTCGCGGGCGAGATGCCTTACGACCGCGACGCGGACGGGGTGCTGTGGGTCAGGCAGTCCATCGCCCCCGGATCGGGCCGAGCGTTGTTCCCGACGGTCCACGTGCTTCGTCAACGGCGTGCGGTGAGCCGGATGCTGTGCCAAGTCTGCGGCGCCGACACCCTTGAGCAGGATCCGGAGCGGCAGCTCTTCGTTCTCAAGCAAGTCGGTCAGCCGGTGGCTGAGGGCGAGCTGACCACCGCTGCCCCGGTCTGCCCACCGTGTGCGCTCATCGCGGTCAAGCACTGCCCGCACCTGCGCGAACACGTAGCCGCCTGGGTCGAACGACCGCTGTCCTGGGGTGTCGCCGGCATCCTCTACGACCCGCGGACACTGCTCATGGTCCCTGGCAAGGACGTCGTCAACGTCTCCTACGAAGATCCCGCACTCCCCTGGCTGCTGGCGAGCCGTCAAGTGCTATCGCTCCAGGGCTGCACCGCCGTCGATCTGAACGACCTCAGCGCGAAGGCTGTGGCTCGATGAACTCAGTGCTGCCGACCACGGCCGCTCGAACCCGGCCCCGCACTCAGCGGCTTCAAGCCGGTCGCTCGCCCGGTTCGTGGCACTGAGCGAGCCGCTCCCGTACCCGCCCCTGTTCCCCGCCTCGCCTCGCAAGGCCCCGGGAGCACCCGCACCTATCGAGACGGATATTCCATGGCTGGGCGTATCGAGGACTACGCACTCATCGGAGACATGCAGACGGCCGCCCTCATCTGCCGGGACGGCAGCATCGACTGGCTCTGCTTGCCGCGCTTCGACTCCTCCTCTGTTTTCACCCGCCTCCTGGGAACCGGGGATCACGGCTACTGGCAGATCGGCCCCGCCCATCCCGACGGCGCCCAGGCCCCAGATGCGGACCGGCGCAGCTACCGCGGCGACTCACTCATCCTCGAATCCGAGTGGGACACCCCGACCGGCACCATCCGTGTCATTGACCTCATGCCTCCCCGTGACGGCCACAGCCCGCAACTCATCCGGATCGTCGAAGGGATCAGCGGAACGGTTGAAGTCGCATCCGCCTGGTGCCCGCGCTTCGGCTACGGAAAGCACCGGCCCTGGATCTACGAACATCAGGGCCGCACCGTTGCAATCGACGGGCCGGACGCCCTCTGGCTGGACGCCACCGTGGACACGGTCCAAAAGGAAGACGCCCTGGTCAGCCGGTTCACCGTCACCGCCGGCGACACGGTGACGTTCGCCCTCAGCTGGCACTCCTCCCACCGCCACACGACACCGGAAATCCCAGACACCTGGGCTGCGCTAGAGGCCACCGAAACGTTCTGGCGGGAGTGGGTGTCGCGGTGCACCTACGACGGCCCGTACCGTGACGCGGTCGTCCGCTCGTTGATCACGCTGAAGGCAATGACGTACGCGCCGACCGGCGCGATCGTCGCCGCCGTGACCACCTCTCTTCCCGAGACGATCGGCGGCGTACGCAACTGGGACTACCGCTACACCTGGCTCCGCGACGCCTCGATCACCCTGTCCGCCCTGCTGCGTACCGGCTACCACCAGGAGGCCGAGGCGTGGCGGCAGTGGCTCCAGCGGGCCGTGGCCGGCAACCCTGACGACATTCAGATCATGTACTCGATCCTGGGCGAGCGGAATCTGCCCGAGCGGGAGTTGCCCTGGCTGCCCGGGTACGAGGGCTCCACGCCTGTTCGAGTAGGCAACGACGCTGCCGACCAACTCCAGCTCGATGTTCCCGGCGAGGTCATCGACACGCTGTATCTGGCCCATGTGCACGGCATCGCCCGGTGCGAACGCACCGCGACCCTGCACCTCGGGCTCGTCGACTACCTCAAGCGGCGCTGGCAGGAGCCGGACGACGGCATCTGGGAAGTGCGCGGCGGACGACGCCACTTCGTGCACTCCAAGATCATGGCCTGGGTCGCGGTCGACCGCACGGTTCGCCTGGTGGAGGCTGGCGTCCTCGACGCCGACCTGGCCGAGCTGACCGAGCTCCGCGACGCCATCCATGCCGAGGTGTGCCAGAGGGGCTACGACTCCGAGCGGAACACGTTCACCCAGTCCTATGGATCCACCGAATTGGACGCGGCCCTGCTGCTGCTCCCGCGCACCGGGTTCCTCCCACCGGACGACCCGCGGGTTGTCGGCACGGTCGCCGCAGTGCGCCGCGAGCTCTCAACGGACGACGGCTTGGTCCACCGCTATCCGACTGACGGCAACCAGGTGGGGGTCGACGGCCTGGCCGGTGACGAGGGGAGCTTCCTGCTCTGCTCCTTCTGGATGGTCGACGCCCTCGCGCTCACCGGCCAGATGGAGGAGGCCCGGGCCCTGTTCGAGCGCCTGCTAACGCTGTGCAACGACATCGGGCTGCTCGCCGAGGAGTACGACGCGGCCTCCGGCCGGCAGCTGGGGAATTTCCCGCAGGCGTTCTCGATGATCGGCCTGATCGAGAGCGCTGTCCTGATGCACGAGCTGGAGCGGGCGGCGATGCCGGTGATCGCCGCATGAACACGGTGCCCACGATCGCGGACCTCTTCCCGGGCACGATCACCGCCGGCGCCCCAGTCGCTGTCCAGATCGGCCGTGAGTGTGACACCGCGGCGATGCCTGAACTGGCGGCACGCCAGATTCTCTCCCTGCTGGGGCACATCAACCCCCACCCGGTGGGCGCCGCGATGGCCCGCGGGAACGAGTGGGTGCTGATCCTGCCGCCCCACTCCGGCCGCGGTATGTGCTGGCCCTGGCCGGTAGACCACCGCGACAGCGGAGTTCTGGCCGTGCCCCCGCTGAGCTCCGGCCCGGCCGAGGATCTCCACTGGGCCCGACTCGGCAACAACGAGGGCCGCGTCTACTCCGCGCCCCTGCCGCTGTATGCGTCTCTGCCACTGCTCACAGCAGTTCGGCCGCAGCCCGAAGCACGCCGCTTCGGCCCTGCCCCCGCCCGTTCACAGTCGACCCCCACTTCGCGCGAGGACCTCTCATGCTCGATTCGCTGGTGACCGCGACCGCACTGCTCGGTGGCGGATTCGCCACCACGTCGGTGGGGCTCATAGTGCAGGCCCGGAGAAAGCAGGCCCTGGCCGCCAGGGTCACACCCCTGGAAGCCCAGCGCGACTCCGCGCTCGCCTACGCCCGTGCGGTGGAGGCGGAGTCGAAGCATTTCGCTGAGGTGCGGATGCCCGCGTTGGTGGACACCCTGGCCCGCGGACACCGTGGCGTGCCGGTGCCCGAACTCAGCCAGGAGCGTCTCGCCGGCAGTCCCATCGACCACAGTCATCAGACCGTGATGGGGCTGCTCCAGGAGGCCCTCACTGTCACCCGCGATCAGATCGGGCTCTCCGCGCGGTCCTCAGTGCGGGACATCATCGACGAGGCGCAGACGCATCTGCACCGCTGCCAGCTGAACGTCGTCGAGGAGATGGACCGCTACCCCCAGGGCACGACGTACCACCAGAGCCTGATGGGCTTCGACCACCTGGTCACCCAGGCCCTCCACACGCTCCAGCGCACGCGCATCCTGGCCGGTTCGTGGCCCGGTCTGCAGCGGGCGGACTGCACCTTCGGCGAGGTCGTCGAGTCCGCGCGGGGCCGGATCAACGCCTATCTGCGGGTGAGCTACACCTACGAGCCCGGCAGCGGCGAGACCTGGCTCGAGGGCCGTGTGGTCGAGCCAGTCACGGTGGCGCTCACGGAGCTGCTGTCCAACGCCACCGCGTACTCCGACGGCAAGGTCTTCGTCGAGGTGCAGGCGTTCCAGACGGGGTTCTGCATCGTCGTCGACGACGGCGGCCTGAACATGAACGCCTATCAGCGCGAGGAGGCCGCCCGGCAGTTGTCGCGGCACACCGTGCTGGACGTGACGGCTCTGCAGGACACGCGCCAGCTCGGATTCGCCGTCATCGGCCGCCTCGCCGGCGAGTACGGCTTCGCCGCCGATGTCACCAGTACGTCCCCGTACGGCGGAGTGCGGGCCGTCCTTCGCATCCCGCGGGAACTCTTCGGACACGGTCCGACCGCAGAGGAAACCCAGGCGGAGCGCCGCGCAGCGGCCTCTCGGACCACAGGACACGCCTACGCCTCACCAACCGAGGCTCCCCCGGAAGGGGACCAGGCCGACCGACAGGGTGAGCCGTCGGACGGCAGTGCTTTGCCGCAGAGGCGCAGGCGCTCACCCCGTCCCACGGCCCCCGTAGTCACTGGTGAGCCAGCGCCTGCGGAGGACCCCGAGGCGTTCACGCAGGGCTTTGCCCACCTGGCGGAGACCATCCGCGACCACGAGTCCAGCCCCACCGAAGGAGAGCAGTTCCGTGCCTGACCAGCAGCCCACCGCCGACACCCACGACATGTCCTGGGTCCTCAACCGTCTCGCGGAGGAGAAGGGCGTGCTGCACGCCGTCCTCTTCAGCTCCGACGGCATGGTGCTGGCCCACTCGGACGGCGTCCACCGCGATGTGGCCGACCGCGCTGGGGCCAGCTCCTCGAGCATCTTCTCCCTCGGCCGCTCCATCGCCGAGCTCGCCGAAGCAAACAAGGACGAGGACACCCCCCGCAAGGTCATCATCGACCTGCCGAACCGCTGCATCCTCGTCTTCGGGGCCGGGCACAACACCGCGCTGGCCGTATCCGTCGCCGCGGAGATGACCGCGCCCGAAGTGGCCGTCGCCTCCGGGGCGACGATCAAGGCCATCAAGGGCCTGGCTCCCGCGCTGTCCGCCCGGGAGCGGACAGCGTACGGAACATCGTGACCCCCCGCGGCCGGCGGCGCGCCGGAATGGTGCGGCCCTACACCCCGACCGGGGGAAGGGCCGCGCCCACCCGCCGCACCCTGGACCTGGCCACTCTCCTGATCGCCGACCCGGACAAGCCGCTGTACGGCCTGGACGCCCACTCCCGTCGGCTGATGCAGCACTGCCTGCCCGGAGTGCTGTCGCTGGCCGAGGTCAGCGCCGACCTGCAACTCCCGGCCGCTGTGACGAAGGTGCTGGTCTCCTCTCCCGTCGACAGCAGCCATCTCGTCAGCCGTGACCCCGTACCCGCCGCTCAGCAGCACGACAGACAGCTGCTGGAGAGGATCCGCGATGCGCTCATCAACCTCTGAGGGCAACTACCTGGCGCCCGGTGTCCGCCACTCGGTGAAGATCGTCGTGCTCGGCCCCTTCGCCGTCGGCAAGACCACGTTCGTCGGTGCGGTCTCCGAGATCAGGCCTACGTCAACCGAAGAACGGATGACGAAGGCCGGCGAGATCGTCGACACACTGCGGGGGTTGTCGGACAAGAACACCACCACGGTCGCGCTCGACTTCGGCCGCCTCACCCTGACCGACGACATCGTGCTCTACATGTTCGGCGGCCCCGGTCAGCCGCGGTTCGACTACATGATCGACGAGCTGATGCAGGGCGCCCTCGGCGGCGTCGTCCTGGTCGACACGGCGCGCATCACCGAGTCCTGGGACGCCATGGGGCGCATGGAAGAAGCCGATCTGCCCTACGTCGTCGCGGTCAACACCTTCGCGGCCTCCCCCCACTACAGCGAAGCCGAACTGCGCAAGGCCCTGGACCTGCACCCGTCCACGCCCCTCGTCGAGTGCGACGTACGGGAAAAGAGCTCGGCGAAGTCTCCGCTGATAGCACTCGTCTCCCACCTGCTGTCCCGCCCCAGCCTGGAGCCCGCCTCATGACCATGCCGCCCCCGCTCTCCGCGAGCGGTTGCCCCATGCTGCACGGGGCCGCCTTCGCCGCCCAGCCCCAAGCCACCTACGACCGACTGCGCAGCCAGGGACCCGTCGGCTGGGCCGAAATCGCCCCCACCGTCCACGCCCTGGTCGTCACACAGCACCGCGCCGCCGTCACCCTCCTGAACGACACGCGCACGTACTCCAAGGACTCCCGCCGCTGGGCAGCCCTGGCCAACGGCGAAGTTCCGGGCGACAGCCCCGTGCTGGGCATGATGGCCTGGCGTCCCTCGGTCCTCTACACCGACGACCAGGAGCACGCCCGCCTGCGCTGGGCGATGGACGACTGCATCGCCCGCATCAGCCCCCACTGGCTCAGGGAGATCACTCAACGCAGCGCCCTGACGCTGATCGCCCGGATCATCGGGGACGGCCAGGCCGACATCATGAGCGACTTCGCCGACATCCTCCCCATGCTGGTGTTCGCCGAACTCCTCGGATGCCCGCCCGAGAAGTCCACCCGCATGGTGCGCGCGTGCCAGGACCTCATCAGCGCCGGCCCCGAAGCGGCCCAGGGCGCAGCCGACTTCGCAGGACTCCTGTACGAGCTCATCCAGATTCGCCGCGCCCAACCCGGCCAGGACCTCACCTCCTGGATGATCAACCACGCCGCCGCCCTGACGGACGAGGAAGCACTCAACCAGTTGTTCTGCGCCGTCGGCGCCGGCATCATCCCCGCCGCCGCGTGCACCGCCTGGACCCTTCACCTACTCCTGCGCGACGACGACTACGCCGGCAACCTCGCCGCCGGAACTCTCACCGTGCGCCGCGCCCTGGAGAAGGCCCTGTGGCAGCGCCCGCCGATGGCCAACTTCTCCGTCCACTTCGCCCGCCATGACACCTACCTCCACGGGGCGTACGTGCAGGCAGGGACTCCCGTTCTCATCTCCCACGCGGCAGCGAACACCGACCCGGCGCTCCCCGACGACCTCGGGTACGACAACCGCAGCCACCTCGCCTGGTCAGCGGGCCCGCACCGCTGCCCCGCGATCTCCCAGGCGACCACGATCGTCCAGACCGGTGTCGAGACCGTTCTGGACCAGCTCTGGGACATGGAGCTTGCCTCCACCGACCCGGAGCCCCTTCTGCGGCACGGCCCTTTCCACCAGTGCCCGCAGACGATGCCCGTCAGGTTTCGGCCCAAGTCGAAAGACCGTCTTCCCACCGCCGCTCTCGCAGGAGGTTCCTCGTGACCAGCACCCCCGCCCGGACCGCGACCGTGACACTCGACAGCAGCGGCGGCCGCCGCCTGTTCGCCCAGGCCGACGAGCTCCGGGCGGCCGGCCCGGCCGTCCGGGTCCGCATGCCGGAAGATGTCCCCGCCTGGTCGGTCACCCGCGGAGACGTCGCCAAGCGGCTCCTCACCCACCCCGATGTATCCAAGGACGCCCGCAAGTCCTGGCCCTCCCATACCCCGGGCTCCATACCGTGGCTGTACGCCTGGGTCGACGTCGTCTCGATGTTCACCTCCGACGGCGACGACCACAAACGCCTGCGCCAACTGGTCAGCCGCGCCTTCACCCCCGGGCGGGTCGAAGCGATGCGCCCGGTCCTCCAGGCCATCGTCACCGACCTCCTCGACAGCCTGGCCCACCAGGACCAGACCGCGCCCGTCGATCTGCGCACCCACTTCTCCTACCGGGTGCCCACGCGCCTGATCTGCGACCTCTTCGGCGTTCCCGCCGATCAGCGCCCCGAGATGCTCCGCGTCATCGACTCCGTCCTCGCCACCGACGTCACCGCTGAACAGGCCGAAGCGACCAAGCACGACCTCTACCAGGCCATGCAGACGCTCATCGACGTCAAACGAACGACCCCGGGCGAGGACATGACCAGCCTGCTGCTGGCCGCCCACGAGGAAGACGGCGACCGGCTCAGCCACATCGAGCTGATCTCGACCCTGATCCTGATGATCGGAGCGGGGAGCGAAACCGCCGTCGCCCTCATCAACGCCGCCGTACGCGAGCTCCTCAACCACCCGGACCAGCTGGCGACCGTTCTGGCCGACCCCCGGCGCTGGCGCGACGTCATCGAGGAAGCCCCCCGCCTCCACCCGCCGATCATGCACCTGCCCCTGCGCTACGCCACCAAGGACATCGACCTCGGCGAGGGCATCACCATCAAGGAAGGCGACGCCATCCTGATCGGCTTCGGCGCCCACGGCCGCGACCCGGGCGTCCACGACGATCCCGAGGCCTTCCGCATCGACCGGGACGACAAGGACCACATGGCCTTCGGCCACGGCATCCACTACTGCCTGGGTGCCCCGCTGGCCAAGCTCGAAGCCGAAGTAGCGCTCCCTGCCCTGTTCGAGCGGTTCCCCCGAATCGCCCTGGCCTGCAAGGTCGAGGACCTCGAGCCGCAGCGCTCCTTCATCGGCACCGACGTCACCGCGCTGCCCGTCGTGCTGCACGCCGCAGCGTAGAAGCGGCGCCGCTACCGCGTCGGCGGAGACCGTGCTCACCGTCCCCGCCGGCGCACCTCCACCACCCCGCATTCGTCACACCACCGCCGACCCAGGACTCCACATGACCACCGCCCTGCCCGCCACGACCCTCACTGCTGACCAGCGCCGCGTCGCCGCACAACTCGTCTACGGCGTGTCCAACAAGGCGATCGCCAACCAGGTCTGCCTGTCCGTCGATGGCGTGGCCAGCCACCTCAGTGCGGCCCGCAAGAAGATGGGCTGCCCGGGATCTTCGCGCGCCGTCCTCGCTCACACCCTTCTCACCGCGCGGGAGGTTCCCCCACCGGCCAGCAGCGAGACGGTCCCGGCGTTCACCAACCACGAGATGACCGTCATACGGGCCATCGCCGAGCACACCCTCAACGCCGACAT
Organism: Streptomyces sp. NPDC102462; assembly: GCF_044765425.1. Classification (NCBI taxonomy): domain Bacteria; kingdom Bacillati; phylum Actinomycetota; class Actinomycetes; order Kitasatosporales; family Streptomycetaceae; genus Streptomyces; species Streptomyces sp. NPDC102462. The sequence goes on from NZ_JBIWKB010000057.1 coordinate 18,597, forward strand.
CGGGAACGCCATCGGTGTGCCGCCCGACGACGTGCGCGCCGAGATCGACGCCACCGTGGACAAAGGGAACGCCCGCAACGCAACCCACCTGGTCGGGCTGGCACACACGTGGGGCATCCTCGGCACCTCGCACACTCAGCCCACGACCGACGCAACGGCCACTGCAGAGCCCGCCCTATGAGCACCCAGTCCAGCCTCCATGACGGCGACCGGCAACAATCTCCGACGGACCGCAGGCCCACCGCGCCCGTGTACGAGGTGCTGCCGATCAACACCGACGCCGCTCGCGCTGAAGCCGCGGCCCTGGCCACAGACCGCGTCCGCCTGCTCGCTGGACAGGGCATAACCGTCTCCGCCGATCGCGCCAAGGCCCTTCTCCGGGAAGCCGGCGCCCTTGGGTTCTACGAGGGCGGCATCCTCGTCGGCGCTCTCGTCCTGCACAGGAATCCGGACATGCGGCACTGGGGCGCCGACGGCCGCGATCCGGGACTCCTGGTCTCCCTTGACCCGGTGACGGCCGGGTCGAGCCAGGTCGGACGGATGCTGACCCTGTGGCTTGCCGACTACGCGGCCAACAGCCAGCTGACGTGGGTCCGGTGCGACGTTCCGTGCAAGACCGGAGACGTCGATGAGGCAGCCCAGTGGTTACTGAAGTACCTGTGCGACCTCGGGTGGGAGACCCGATCGCCGACCAGTTTGAGTCCGACCGGCGAACGCGTCATCCGTCTGCGGCTGCGCGCCCAGGCCAGACCCGCACTGACAGAGGCGATCTCCGATCCGCACGCAGTCGGGCCCTCGGCGGTCAAGGCGCCATGACGACGCCTCACTTATGTCCGCCCACAGCCGAACGCTCCCCGATCCCACAAGGACACATCGATGCGCCTCACGTTCTCCCGTACGAGACCCTGTCCCTCACCTTGCCGCCGTGGGTACCGCCGCCCGGCGGCCTGGGTACCTGGGGGTGCGGCGAGCACTTCGACGCCGTACGGCTCCTAGCAACCCTCGCACCTCCGCTGATCGCCGCACTGCAGGCCGCCGGTGGGCACGGACCGGTGCTCGCCGACCCCTACAGCGGCAGCTGGCACATACTCCTCGACCCGGACACCGTCCGCCCCGGGCCGTGGGCCCGCCACGGGATACGCCTTCTGCGGCCCGGAACCCGCCTCACGATCCCCGCAGCCCATGTCACCGCCGGCCCCGACCTGCACTGGCACACCCCGCCCGGCTCCGGCCACACCCACGCCGAGTTACTCAACGACGCCCTCACCGCTCCGTCCGGTCTCACCAGCACCCCGCGCCGCGCCGCCCGGCGCCCCAGGACCAGCCGGTGACCAACAACGCCTCCGTAAGCGCACCCGGCACCCTCCTCGGGCCCGCCACGAGCCCTCACTCCGCAGGAAGCTCCGTGCACCCCACCACACCTCCGTACCTGATCCGACACCTGGACGGACGTACCGAGTACGAAGTGCTCAGCGCCCAGGTCATGGCCTGGCGCCGAGAGCGCGACCTGCCCGCCGAGAGCGCTCGGCCGATACTCGAGTCCCTGCGCGATGAGCGCGAGATGGCCGTCCTGGTCGACACCGACGACAACGCCTTTGTCGGCTGCCTCCAACTCGATCGGACCGCTCTGGCCGCGCCGCCGTGGACGGACTCCGAGAACGCTCAGCCGACACTGGCGTTGTCCAGCGCCGCTGCCGCCCCAGGCGTCGGCTACAGGATCGGCTGGCTCCTGACCATCTGGGCCCGCCATTACGCCGCCCTGTGTGACTACACCCGGGTGGCGTGCACCGTCCCCCTTCGTCACCACCGCGATTCCGCCGGCGAGCGCCTCATCGGTCATCTGGTGGACGAGTGCGGGTGGAACCGTCACCGGTCGGCGGGCCCACCCGTCGCACTGGACGTCCTGCTGACAGCAAATGCGTGCCGCGCGGACAGTCTCGACGCCTTCATCACCACGGAGATCCCCGTACTGCCCGCAGTGTCCGCGGAGAAGGAGCCGGCTTCATGAGCAAGGTGACCCTGCCGGGCAGGCGGAAAGACGGTCGGGCACTGCGGCGGCACGGCGCGGCCGTCCACCCCAGAGGGGGCGGTGCCGTGAAGACACGGTTCTCCCTGACCGGTGACCTCTGGCTACGTGTGTCGCTGAAGCTGACACGTCTTCTGCTCACTGTCCGCGTGCCGCCCCCGGGCTTCCGCGACACAGGACCCTTCGCCAGCTTCAACACCCCCTCATACCCCATGGCTCCGCTTGCGCGGGCTCAGTGCGGCCACGGGCAGGCTGGCGCCACAAAGCGCGGCCGTTGGTCGGCAGGACCCTCCAGGCCGGTGACACCGTGAGCGAGCCGTACGAGTCGAGCCCGAGTCACGCCGCGTTCGCTGCCGAACTGCTGAGCCGCGTGGAAATCACCAGAGAGCAGTGGCGCACTCCTGGACCGGAACGCGTCCGCATGGCAGCAGATGCCCTCGCGGCCATCCAGAAGGCGCAGCAGGACAACGCCGAGGCGCTGCACCGCATCGTGGAGAGTCTCAGGCAGTGGCCGGGGCACCGGACGGTGGGCCAGAACGCGTGCCAGGCGGCCGTGAGCATCGCGGTGCACTGCGACCACGATCAAGCTTTTCAGCAGAGGCTTCTGCGACTGCTCCAAGTAGCCGTAACAGCAGGTGAAGCCACTCGTGCTCAGCTAGCCCACCTTCACGACCGCTGCCTCGTCAACGCCAGGCAGCCCCAGCTGTACGGCACCCAGCACTGGTACCGCTCTGATGGGCAGCTCCAGCCGCACCCGATCGCCGACCTCGCGCAGCTCGACACTCGAAGGGCCGGCGCTGACCTGCCCCCCTACGCCGAGCAGGCCCGGCACCTCCGCGAGCGCCACGGGCCGCTCGGCTCCTTATCGACCTCCGCTACAGCGGACCCCCTCCCCGTCTCCTTGCCCGAGAGGTGCGCGGCATGAACGAATCGATCACCGTCCTGAACTGGAACCTGGAGAAGGGCATCAACCTGGAGGCGGGTGCCCGTTGGGTCCAGGAGCAACGCCCTGACATCTTCTTCCAGCAGGAAGTCCAGCCGGACCAGCTCGCCCGGGTGTCGGAACTCCTGGACATGGACGGCCATATCGCTGTCCCGCGCCCGGGCAGCTCCAACGACAACGCGATCTTCGTCCGCCGCGATGGACCGCTGGTGTGCACGGAGGAGTACCCGCAGGCCTGGGCACCCTGGCACGCGCCGGCAAACATCGCCGTCCGCCTCCGCGACCCTGACGGCACCCTCAGCCCCCGGCAGATCAGCGCAGTCAGCATGCACACCTGCTACTGGTCGCCCGAGCACCGCCTGACCGAAGCCCGCTGGTGCACCACTCTCGCCAAACCCGGATGGCTGGCCATGATCTTCGGCGACTGGAACAGCTATCGCGTCGGCACGGACATCCGCTGGGACGACTACACCGACCACGCCTTCGTCGCCAACCGCACCTACGAGTACGACGACCGTCGGCACACAGACATGCGCCCCGACCGTGAACTGCTAGCGGCCGGCTACGTCGAGATGGCACGCCACGCCGCCGAGCACCTCGACCAGCCCGAGGCCCTGGCCCCCAGCTCCGGCTACCGCGACCACCCCGGCCGGCCCTTCGGACCCCGGCACTGCATCGACCGCGGCTACCTCAGCGCCGAACTCGCCCCCACCCTGGCCAGCTTCACCGTCTGCGACACCCCGCAGCTTCGCCAGCTGTCCGACCACCTGCCTCTGCGTGCCGAGTTCGACTTCGCGCAGATGCGCACCGTCCTGCACCGGACGCCAGCGATGTATCAGCCGCACGACAACCAGCACGCCGCGTCGGTCCACGGCCACCACCCGGCGGCTGCCGGCGGTGCGGCATGACCATCACCGTGCGGCTGGGTACGTACAACCTGCTCGACGGCGGCGGTGAACGCTGGCGCGCCCAGGCGGAGTTCCTACTGGCGCAGAACCTGGACGTCCTGTGCCTGCAGGAGGCGAAGAGGTGGGACGAGAGCGGCTACGCCCGCATGCTCGGCTTCGCCGACCTTCTCGGAATGCAGGCCCAGTTCGCCCACTCCAACAGCCACAGCTGTCACCTGGTCACCCTTCACCGGTGGCCCCGCGTGCGGTGTACGGCGTTCCACCCCGATGTCGCAGAAGGCACCTTCCACCACACCGTCTCCCGCGCCCACTTCACCGCGGACGGCCACGAGCTCACGGTGCTCAACACCCACCTGGCTCCCTTCAACGGCGCCAGGCGCTCCCTCGAAGCCGGCTGGTTGACCGAGTACGCCGCCGCCGGCCGGCGCGTGGCCCTGGCCGGTGACCTGAACGTCCGGGGCTTGGACGACCCCGAACTGGAGGACTGGAGCGTTATTCCGGCCGAGCTGCACTCCCGCCACCGGCTGCAACTGCCCGACGGCAGTTACGGCGGCAGCGACGACCGTCTGGCGATGGCCAAGCTCGTGCACGCCGGTTTCACCGATCCTGTCGCGGCGCTCGGCATCCCAGTGCCACGCACGGCTGGCTACTGGAGCGACGCCGAGCGGTGGGACCACCGCTCGGATCACATCCTCCTCGCTCCGGCCCTCACCCCCGCCCTCTCCGGGTGCGAGGTCCCCGATACCGAGGAAGCGCGGGGCCTGAGCGACCACCTGCCGTTCATCGTCACGCTCGACCTGCCACAGGCGGATGCAGCTCTCACCCCCGACCGGTGAACCGCGCCGCCGCGCCCGTCCACCGTCGAGACCGTCAGCAAGGAGAACCAACACGTGACCGATGAACTGCGCGTCGTCTGCTGGAACATCGAGCACGCGCGCCACGAGGCGCTACATAACCGAGCTGGGGTGTAAGACCCCGGCCGTCGGGCGGTCGCAGCCGCCTGACTGAAGCTGAGGACAGCCTGAACCGGGGAACGCCGGGGAGGGCGGAGAGCAGTCCTGACAAAGCCCGGACGCGTCAGAACTACCAGATGGCGTGGGTCGGGCAAGCGAGGCCAGAAGGTGTAACGAGAGTGAACCGGTATCAGACGTCTCGTAAGAGTTCCAGCGGCTCCAATCTGGTGGATATGGGCCGCTTTGCAGTGCGTGCTGCCCTTGATGGGCAACAACTCCGAAGCCGTTATGTGCTTGACGGTGTGGAGGCCGTGCCGAATGCCTGCGGCGTAAGCACGGCGATGCTGCCGGGATATAGCCGGACACCTAACTGGCCAATCGGTTACGTAGTGAACGTGGGAACCACCTGTGGCTCTCCATTCGCCTGGGCATCCAGCTCAGGGAGCGGAAAGGCCCGTTGTCGGCTGATGGTCACAGCGTGGGACGGAGGCCCCGTAGTAGTCCGAGCGCGCGAAAGGCGCGTACATGGCGAAGGGGGCCAGCAAGTCAGCAGTAAGGACACTGGAATGTCAGGAGGCCGACGGTGAATACCGACGCACTGGAGTGGGCCTTAATGAAGGCCGAGCGCCGGGTACTGGAGATCCAGGCCAAGCTGCACCAATGGGCAATCAAAGATTCTCATCGCAAGTTCGACGATCTGTACAACCTTGTTGCTGACCCTGCGTTCCTTCTGGTGTCGTGGGATCGGGTGCAAGGGAACAGGGGAGCCCGTACGGCAGGAGTGGACGGTAAGACGGTCCGCTTCATTGCGGACGGGCAAGGGGTCGAGGCTTTCCTCGACAAGTTACAGTCGCAGTTGAAGGACTCCAGCTTCCGACCGGTTCCCGTACGCGAGCAGATGATCCCGAAGGCGAATGGCAAGAAGCGCCGACTGGGGATTCCGACCGTGGCGGACCGTGTGGCCCAAGCAGCCCTGAAGCTGGTGTTGGAGCCGATTTTCGAGGCGGATTTCCTCCCGTGTTCGTACGGGTTCCGCCCGAAGCGCCGAGCACACGATGCGATCGCTGAGACGCGCCTTCTGGCATCCAAGAGCTACGAGTGGGTGGTAGAGGGCGACATCAAGGCGTGCTTTGACGAGATTTCACATACGGCCCTGATGGACCGCGTGCGAAACCGGATCAAGGACAAGCGCATCTTGGGCCTGGTGAAGGCGTTCCTGAAGTCCGGCATCCTCTCGCGGGATGGTCAGCTACGGGATACGAACACCGGCACTCCGCAAGGAGGCATTCTTTCACCGCTGTTGGCGAACATCGCCCTCTCTGTACTGGATGAGCACGTGGCCGGTATGGCTGGGGGCCCGAACTCGACCCAGAGCGAGCGCGCGAAACGCAAGTACCGAGGACTCGGAAACTACCGGCTTATCCGGTACGCGGACGATTTCCTGGTGCTCGTGTCAGGCACCCGCGAGAACGCGGAGGCCGTGCGCAACGAGGTCGCCTCGGTTCTCACTCCGATGGGGTTGACCCTGTCGGAGGAGAAGACGTTCATCACGCACATCGACGAAGGATTTGACTTCCTCGGGTGGCACGTCCAGCGCCATACCAAGCGGGGAACAGATAAGCGGTACGTCTACAACTACCCCTCCAAGAAGGCCCTTACGGCCGTCAAGGAGAAGGTGAAGAAGATCTGCCGCAAGAGTACGCACTTGTCCATGGCCGCCCTGCTCCACCAGCTCAATCCGGTGTTGCGGGGGTGGACCACCTACTTCCGCCCAGGAGTGTCCAAGACGACGTTCCAGTACCTCGGTCATTACACGTGGACGAGGGTTTTCATCTGGGCTCGACGCAAACACAAGGGGATGCGGCTCAGTGGGTTCCGCCGTACGTACTGCAACGGCGGATGGGTCCCCTTCTCGGAGAGAGGACGGCTGTTCCAGGCCGCAGAGGTCACCACGACTCGATACCGGTTCCGCGGATACAGCATTCCCACCCCTTGGACGGTCACAGCATGAGAATGGCGATTGCTCAGATGGGACTTGTGGAGAGCCCGGTGCTCGGAGACGGGCACGCCGGGTTCGGCGGGCGGTCCGGGGAAACTCACCAGCGGCAACGCTGGCAGAGCGCCCCGGATCGACCCAACAACGGCCGCGGCCCGAGCGGAGGCGACGACCACCGCGACCTGGCCCGCGACATCCTCGCCGCCATCGAACCGCACATCGTGCTGCGCCAGGAGCTGACCGGCGCGTGGGACCGCGGGAAGGCCGACCTGTACGCCGAGGCCAACCGGCTCGGCGGCCTCACGCCCTTTATGGCCGCGCCGCGCGAGGGGCGCAGCCGCAACCCCGTCGGCGTGATGGTCGATCCCGCCCTGTTCCTCGTCGACGGCGAGTTCGAGCACGACCTCGCGTGGAAGCCGATCTGCAATCCCCGTGTCCGTCTCAAGGGGTGTCCGAAATCACTGGATCTGGCCTCGGCCCACCTGTGCCACTTCGACCCGGACATGCGCGCGACCGAGGCGAGGCGGCTCACCACGCTCGCCGACCACGGCCGTAGCGTCCTGGTGGGGATGGACGCCAACAGCTATCCGCACCAGACGGCGCTGGAGTCCGTGGCGCTCCTGGACTGGGACAAGGTCGAGGACCGCGTCCACTTCCAGCACCGCACCATCGAGCGCGACGGCCGCCGTGTCTCGGACACCCGGCCGGACGAGATCCTCTCCGGCGGCAATCCGGTCTTCACCGATCTCGGTCTGCACGCCGCCACCGCCCTCGGCCAGCCCGGCGCGCTCGCGGCGACGGCGAGCCTGAAGCGCACCGACCAGGGGCCGGCTCAGCGCATCGACCGCATGTACGGCACCCCCGATCTCGCCCTCGCCCTCCTCGCCTTCGACGTCTTGGCGACCGACGAGGTGCGGGAGGTGTCCGACCACGCCCTGCTCGTCGCGCGGTTCGACCTCGACGTCCTCCGCCAGGTCCTCACGCCCGCCCGCTGACACTTCTATCTCTGGGGGAAATCTCCATGCTCATCAACGCGGCGATCTGCAACTTCGAGAACAACGGCGGCGGCGACCGCGCACTGTGGCAGCGGATGCACGACAAGCTGGCGTCGCTCGACCTGCATCTGCTCCTGCGGCAGGAGGTATGGAACGCGCAGGATGACGGCAACGCGCTCGCGGATGCTGCCGAAGCCGTGCTGGGCATGGCCAGCCTGATCGGCCCCGAGTGCTGCACCGCCCTCTACCACGACCCCACCCTCTTCACCCCCGTCGGCGAGTTCCCGAAGACCGGCCCCATGTGGGTGCTCCCGCCGACCGTGCGCAGCCTGCAGCTCACCGGCACGGCCCCCGGCGCGGTCCCTCTGATCGTGGGCTCGTACCACCTCAACTACGGCTCCACCACCACGCGCCTGTCGGAGGCCGAACGGCTGACCCAGTGGAACGACAGGTGGGTCAAGGCCGACGGGCGACGCGTCCACTACCCGGCGCTGCTCGGCGGCGACAACAACAGCTACCCGGTCCCCGGCACCCCGGGGGACCCGGCCCTGCCCGTCCTGGAAGAGATCCCCGACGAGCCCCACCGGGCGCACCGCTCCTACATCGGGCCGGACGGCCTGCGTCGGATGGACGACCGACCGGACGACACCCTGCGCACCGCCGGCCTCCAGGACGTCGCCCGTCACCTCGCCACCACCGCGGGTAACAACGCCGCGGTCGCGCCGACGGTCGACGCCTACGAAACGCACGGACCGGACTCGCGCATCGACAGGATCTACGCCAGCAAGCAGCTCCTGCCCGCCGTGCGCGAGGTCGAGGTCATCAACATGAAGGGCCTGTCCGACCACCACACGGTCGTGGTGCGCCTGGACCGGGACACCCTCACCGACATCCTCAACAACCCGCTCAGCCGGGCGGTGTGACCGGTGGCAACGACAAAGCCGCTCGTGCTCCGCATGCTTCGCTCCCCGCTCGCGTACATCGCAGCCCCGCTCTGCCGTCCGTCGTCCGAGGAGTGCGCCGAGGGCTACGCCTGGTTCCGGGAACGACTCGCCGCCCCGGGGCTCCTTGACCGCGCGGTCAGTGTGAAGGTGGGCGGCGCCATGCTCCTCGCGGTGCCCGCCGGCGGCCGCCGGCGCGGCGGCTACCTGTCGGTGGGCAGCGTGGCCGATGCCGTACGCGTCTGGGCGGCTCTTCGGAGCCAGCCCGGATTCCCGCGCGTCCGGCTCGGCCTGTCGGCCCGACGCGACACCTGCCACACCGTCGACTGGGGTCCCGGGCAGCCCTGGGAGGACGCGGAGCGCGGCAGGTACTTCGGGTATTCGCCGTCCGCCATCGACTCCTTCCTCCGCCGCGGTTGGACGCCTGTCCCGCCGTTGCAGGAGGCGACGACGGTGCTCGCCTCCTCGCGGGGCGAGGAGGCCCTCAAGGAGGCGGAGGGAATGCCGCAGTCCCGCGCGCGGGACCAGGTGGAGCTCCTGATCACCGGTGCCGAACTGGCGCGCCTCCGGGGGGATTCCGCGGAGCAGACCCGTCGCCTGCGTGAGCGGCACGGGCCCATAAAACTCACCGCGCCACGCTGTTGCTCAGCCGTACGTCCAGCGCTGGCCGGTCCCGCGGTACTCCTCTACAGGGATCGGTTGCACACCCGGTCGCATGCGCTCGCGGTACAGCACGCCGCCCAGGTGGTCGACCTCGTGGTGGACGAGCCGGGACAGGCCGTGGGTGAACCGCGACAGGTGGGCGGAGCCGTCGAGGCTGCTGTGAGCGACGACGATGCTCAGCGGGCGAGGCACGAGTCCTCGGACGTCGAAGAAGCTGAGGCAGCCTTCGTACTGCTCGTCCTCGTCCTCGGATGCCTCAGCGACGTGGGCGTTCAGCAGCACGATGGGCTCTGTCCCGGCATCGGGTGGGAAGACAACGGCGGCGGAGCGGTCGATCCCGATTTGGGGGGCGGCGATACCCATGCCCTTGCCGAACGTGTGAAGTTGGCGGACGCGGCCGACTGCGTCCATCAGGGAGGTGATGACCTCCTGGGCCTCTTCAGCCTCATTGGGCAGGTCGAAGGGACGGGCGGCGCGGGTGAGGACGGGGTTGCCGTCCTGGACGATGCCGGCGGTGGCCATGGCCTGGCTCGCGGACAGGGTGCTCACGGGGTTGTTCTCTTTCTCGTCGGCTGCGTTCTTCAGGCGCCATTCGAGGCGGAAGCGGGCGTGCAGGGGCGGGTCGAGGGTGGCCCAGGAGAAGACGCTGTGCTCGCCTCGTTCCGTGCGCTGTGGGGGTGTGCGCAGTGGGGCGAAGTCGGCGCTCATGGAAGTCTCGGTTCCCCAGACGGACGGTTCACTGTCTCGGGGGAAAGCCAGTTCCACAGCCAGACACCGGGTAGGCAGTCGCACCGCGCGCTGGAACCAGGGACCCCATTTCTCGGCGCCGACCGAGTACGAGTAGGAGATCTCGGCTTCCTGGCCGGGGTAGAGAGGGAAGCGGCTCGTTGGGTTCTGGAACTGAAGCCACACCTCCTTGAACGCGTCCCGGTCGTGCTTGACGGTCCAGCCCATCGGCTCATCGGCGCAGTGCGCGGTGAGCTGGAATTCTTCCCAGGTCAGAGGGTTGCGGCGGTAGAGGGCGTTGGACCGTTCCGGTTCGGATGGGTACCGGTCGACGGCGATCCGTACGAGGTAGCGGGTGACGGGCTCGGTGCCGTTGTTGCGCAGGAGCCTGCTCATGCTCAAGTGGAAGCGCCCGTTGTCGTAGCGGAGCGCCGCCTCGTCCTCCAGGACCAGCAGGCCGGTGCCGGACGGCGGGTCGTTGTGCTCGGCCGCCTGCGGGGAGGCGTCGGTGCGCTGCCATGCCCGCCACAGTGCTCCGCCGGCGTCGAGTTCAGTGTCCGCCCGGCGAGCGAGCTGGGAGCTGCCGTGTTCCCGGCCGGCCTCAAGGTGGCTCACGTACGAGGGGTCGATGTTCAGGCGCTGGGCGAGAGCTGCCTTCGACAGTCCCCGCACGCTGCGCCAGTGCGTGAGTTCCGCAGCAAACGTCGCCCGTTCCTCCCTCTCCAAGGCGGCTTTCCTCTCCGGGAGTTGCTGACGATCGTGAGTGAGCGCTCCTCATGGTCGCCTCATCCTGCCCGGTTGAAGCCCAATGGTGCTAGGCAGCGGCCCCAGCGAACCTCCGTGCTCGTCGGCCCCCAACCGTTGCCGCGGCGACCTCATCCGAAGTTCACGATCCGTGTCACCACGAAGGATGCCCCGTGAAGGTGATCACCCGCTTGGTTCTGCAGACCAACCGGAGGCGCAGCACCGCTGAGGGACCGAGGCCCACATGAGTCCGAACGGCACCTACTGGATGAACTACGCCATTAGCGTCGCACAAAGGGCGCCCTACCCAGGTCGGCGAGTCGGCGTTGCGCTCGTCTCCGAACACGGCCGGTTGATCTGCTCCGCCTTCGAGGGCGAAGTGCACGAAGCGTCCTGGTCCCGCCTTCTGCGGCGCAGGGTCCAAGAGATCGGAGTATCCAGCGCGCACAGCGCCTATCTGACGATCAACACCCTGTCGGAGGCCGGATCCTTCGAACTGGCCGAGGTCCTGAACGACGTGCGGATCGACAGGGTGTACATCGGTCTGCCGGACCCCGCGCTGACGAGCTACCTCAGCGGCGATCCCGTCACCGAGCGAGGCCACGTACGGCGCTTCCCTGACGAACTCCAGCGCCAGATCCTGGACCAGAATCGCGCCCTCTACACGGCGAGCGGGCAGAGCATCGAGTGCAACCCCCACTACTCCACCCATCGCATCAGTGAAGCCGTCACCGCCAAGCTGTTGTCCATGGGGTTCGCGCTGACCAAGGACGACGTCAACGCGCACCGGGGAAGGGCGGCGCTTGCCTCTCTCATCTCCCAAAGGTACGGAACGGAGCACAAAGAGGCGGATGGCGCCGTGGGCGATGCACTGGCCGCCGCGTTCGATACGAAGTACGGCACCTACGACTACGCGTTCGACGCCCGCACCGCCAACGCGGGGTGGGCCGACGACTTCATGTCGGTGTACGGGAGGATGTCCACAAGGCCCCTGTCCGCCGTCAACGTCCTCAACGTCGGCGTCGGCGCTGGCCACGAGGCAACGGCCTTGTTCTCTGACTGCCCGCGAATCACCTTCGCCGATATCGCGGAAAGTGGCCTCGCAAACATAAGCGGACGCATTCCCCGTTCGAGAACCGTCGTCTCGAGCGCTGAGGATCTTTCCGCCCTGCCGGACGGCAGTTTCGATCTGTATGTCTCCTTGAGGACATACAACTCGTCATTCTTCGACACGTCCGCAGCGGCCCGAGAAGCGCACAGAGTACTGAAGCCCGGCGCGGTGATTATCGTCTCCGTGGCCAACGGGTTTCTGTATACTCAGCGGGGCTGCGTCGTTCCGGGACTCATCATTCCCGGAACTGAATTCGTCGACCTCTATCGCGGGATGGACACAGCCAATCTGATCGGCGCGGAGCTCGAGTGCGCTGGATTCAAAGATGTTCGAATGCTCCCAACAAGTACCGAGATCTACCTGTCGGCGGTCACCGTCTAACCCTCCACCACCCGGCCGGCCGCGGTCGCCGAGGTCCTGTCGGTTCCGCGGGAAGGACGGCGGACGGCGTGGGCTTCCGGGCGGCCTGGAGGACAGCGTGAAGGAAGGGCTTCTGCAATGAACGGGCGAACGACGGTTGCCGATCGCATCCTGCAGTTCAATGAGGGACTCGCGGGCACGACGCTCGAACTTCCCCCCGGGTTCAGGGTCGTCAACCCTTTCAGCGGCCCGCAGAAGGAGCGCGTCCGCGAGGTGACGACCGCGTTCTACCGCAGGTACTACGCCGACGACAGGCCCCGCCGGCTGGTCCTGGGCAGCTCGCCCGCCCGGCGGGGCACGGCCGTGACCGGGGTCCCGTTCGAAGACGCGAAGGTCCTGGAAAGCGACACGGGAGTCGACATCGCCGACGGCTATGCGGTGAGTCGGCCCTCCGCCGGGTTCCTGCACGACGTCATCGCGCGCTACGGGGGCCGCGAAAAGTTCTACGCCGACTTCGTCATGAGCTTTGTGTGCCCGCTCGGCCTGGTGAGAGCGAACCCCCAGGGAAGGGAGGTCAACTGCAATTACTACGAGAGCAAGAAGCTGATGGAGTTCCTGCGATCCTTCCTCGTGGACGCCCTGGAGCGCCAGTTGGAATTCGGGACCGATACCTCGGTGTGCTACTGCATCGGTAGTGGCGAGAACTTCAAATTCCTCTCGGCGCTAAACGACAGTCAGGGCTACTTCAAGAAGATCGTGCCCTTGGAGCACCCGCGCTTCATCACGCAATACAACAGCGGAAGAAAAGAGGAATTCTTCGAGAAGTACCTCAGTGCTCTGCGCGGAGAAGGCGATTAGCAGCGGCGCCCTCCGCAGCACCTTCCCCGGCCAGCTCCCCTACTGAGGGCTCCCAACGCGACGGATCGAGAAGAAGGAGAACAGCACAGTGGCGTCAGAAGGCAGGATCCTGGTCCACTTCGGCCCGGAACACGTCAGTGTCCACCGCTCCCAGGGCAGCGGACTGCAGCTGCTCACGAGGGAACGGCTTCCGTTCGGAGCCGGCCTCGCCGGCGAGGCGTTAGCGGAGCGCGTCGGCGAGTTCTGCGCCGGGCTCAAGGAGTACGCCGAGGCCGTCGACAACAAGAGCACGCGGGTGCACGCCACCGGGGTCTTCCAGCAGCTCCCGCGGCCGGAAGCGGCCGCGCTGGTCAACAGCGTCTACGTCGACACAGGCCTGTACTTCAACATCGTGGGGCCCGAACTGGAGCGGTTCTATCTGGACACGGGCATGTCCGCCTGCGGTTCGAACGACATGCTGGAAGGCCTGATCCGGCGGGAGTTCCGGACGGCCGTTGTCTGCGGCAGCTTCCAGCAGTGGCTGGAGCCCATCGAGGGCACCATTGCCCGGCTGCGCGAGACCGGCACCGAGGTGCTCAGCCCCCGCAGCACCAGGATCAAGCCGGAGACCGAGGGCACCGACTTCATCCTCTTCGACTACCAGGACCTGCTGAAGAACGAGCGCGACACGTGGCGGCACAAGTACGGGCACATGGACGCGTTTCGGCAGGCCGACGCTGTCGTCGTGTGCAACCCGGGCGGTCGCGTCGGAAGCGGCACCGTCTTCGAGCTCGGCTTCATGTCCGCGCTCGGCAAGAGGGTCATCTTCACCGAGGAGCCCCAGGGCGTGTCCGTCTCCTTCCCCTGCGAGGTGGGCCTGGGCGCCTGAGCCCAACCCGCTGAGGACTGCCGCACCCCACCCCGTTCCCGCGTCTTCGCCCGGATCAGGTCTCGGTGAACGGTGCAGTTCCCGGAACAGGTCGCCTGCTCGTCCTCTTTGTCCAACCCGACCCCGCTTTTCGGCTACGAAGATACGGAAAGGACTCCCGCCGGTGGAACACATCGACATAGCGCGCGACAGGCTGCGAGAGATCGTGGCGTCTGTCCTTGAGGTGGACAAGGAAGCCATCGAGCCTGGTGCCCAGTTCTACGAGGAACTCGGCATGAGCTCCTTGGAGAAGACCGAGGTCGTGGTCGCGGTCGAGCGCGAGTTCGGGGCCCTGTCCGCGCAGGAAGCGGCAGCCTTCACCAGCCTCGACGCCGCGGTGGCCGTGCTCGGCGAGCGGGCGAGGAGCCGCCAGGGTGTCGACGTCGACTTGGTCGACCGCCTGGTGGCGCGCCATGTCGACGCCGGCCGGGGTGACCGGGCCAGCTACCTCGACCCCCAGGCCGGGGCGATCACCTACACGGGCCTCCTGGAGGCAGCCCGTGGGTACGCGGGCGCCCTGCGAGCCGCAGGAGTACCCAAAGGCGCCCGCGGCCTCCTGGTCGCCGACGACTCCGTGGCGACCGTGGCCGCCGTCCTCGGCCTGTGGTGGCACGGCTGCATCCCTGTGGTGATCAGCCCGGTGCTCACGGACGACGAAGTCCGCTACATCGCCGCCGACTGCGCCGCCGCGATGGTGCACCTGGACGCAGCTCCCGCGCGCCAGCGCGCCCTGGAGGAGCTGTTCACTGCGACCACCCGCTTCGCCGGCGCTGACGTCCGCGCTGCTCTGGCGACGGCCTCGGCCGGCCCCGCGCACCGCCCGCAGGAGGCCGGGCTCCCCGCCGCGTGGAGTGCGAGGAGCGAGGCGCTCGTGCAGTACACCTCCGGCAGCACTGGCATGCCCAAAGGGGTGCGGCACTCGGCGGGCGCGATCGCGGCCATGGCCGACGGCGTCGGCACGGTCCTGGCGCTGACGCCCGATGACACCGTGCTGTCCAGCGCCCGCATGTCCTTCGGCTACGGCTTCGGCAGCTCCGTGCTGTGCCCCCTGGCGGCCGGCGCCCGCGTCGCGCTCCTCTGCGGCACCGTCGACGTCCACTCCCTCGCCGCCGCGCTGCAGCACCACCGGCCCACCGTGCTGTTCTCCGTTCCACGGCTGTACGCGGCGCTGCTGAACGCCTCCGGGACGGAGCTCGCCCCCGGCAGCGTCGACTCCGTGCGGCTGTGCGTGGCGGCGGGCGAGAACCTGCCCGGTCCGCTCAGCGAGCGGATCCGCGCCGCATTCCAGGCCGAGCTGCTCAACGGCCTCGGCGCGACCGAGGTCCTCCACATCGTCGTCGGCACCCCTCAGGGGGAAGAACGTCCGGGGACCTTCGGGGTCCCGGTGCCCGGGATCACCGCGACCGTGCGCGCGGCGGACGGCACTCCCGTCGCCGACGGAGAGCAGGGCCGGCTGCACATCGCCGGCCCGACCGTCGCCCTGGGCTACATCGGCCGGCCGGAGGCCGCGGCGGTCACCTTCGCCGACGGCGGCGCCTACACCGGCGACGTGGTGCGCCGTGCGCCGGACGGCACGTTCACCCATCTGTGCCGCGCCGATGACGTGCTCAACCTGGGCGGCTACAAGGTCGTGCCGAGTGAGATCGAGAGCGTCGTCCGCAGTGTCGACGGGGTCCAGGACTGCGTGGTGGTCGGTGGCCGCGACGCCGACGACCTGGAGCAGGCCGTGGCGTACCTGGTGGCCCGGCCGGGAACCGACGAGGCCGTGGTGCGGCGCGCGGTAACCGCCGCGATCCGTGGCGGGCTCGCCGCCTTCAAGCGCCCCGCCCGTCTGGAATTCCTCGACGAGCTCCCGACCACGTCGACCGGCAAGGTGGCCGCCTTCGAGCTGAGGAAGGCGGCAGCCCGATCGTGACCTGGGACATCACGGGCATGGCGGCCGTCGCCAACGTCGGCGCCACCCCCAGCAAGATCTTCGCCGCGCTGTGCACGGGTCAAGAGAGCCGCAGACCCCTGATGGCGTTCGACCCGGACAAGTACCGGGCGGCGTACGCCTACGAGATCGACGACCGGCCCGAGGGCGGCGGCGACCTGCCGCGGCGTGCCACCCACTGGCTGACCACCGTCGTGCGCCAAGCGGCCGCCGACGCGGGCCTGGGCGAGGACCTGGCCCAAGTGCCCGTGCTGGTCGGCACGACCATGCGCGAGCAGCGCAGCCTCGAACTGTGGTGGCGCGACGGCGCGGACGTCGCTCTTGAGGAGCTGCACTTCGGCACCGCGCTGAAGGCGGCCTTCGGGGCGTCCACCACGTACACCTTCGCCAACGCCTGCTCCGCGTCGCTGTACGCGCTCGGCATGGCCACCGACATGATCGAGGGCGGCCTGGCCGACACGGTCGTCGTCGCGGGCACCGACGCCGCTACCGAGGGCGGCTTCGGCACGCTCGACCGGGTGCAGAACGACCTCCCCGACGCGCTGCGCCCCTTCGACGTCACGCACAAGGGCATGCTGATGGGGGAGGGCGCGGCGGCCGTCGTCGTCCAGCGCGCCGGTACCGGGAGCGGGCCCGTGCACGCCCGGGTGCGCGGTGTGTCCATGGGCTGCGACGCCCACCATGCCACCGCGCCCGACCCCGACGGCATCACCCGCGCGGTGCTGGACGCCTACCGCAGAGCAGGGGTGCGGGCGAGCGACATCGACCTGGTGATGCTGCACGGCAGCGGCACCCCCCGCAACGACACGACGGAGGCGAGCGTCCTTCGCCAGATATTCCAGGGCGCGGGTGCGGGTCCGCGGATGACCGCCATCAAGGCGATGACCGGACACACCCTGGGCGGCTCGGGACTGCTCAGCCTCGTGATGGCGGTGCTCGCCATGAAGAACGGGGCGGTCCCCCCGATCCTGGGCCTGGCCGATCCGATCCCCGAGGCCGCGGGGCTGGGCCTGGTGCAGGGTTCCCCCGCCGCCGGTGACCTGGCCATCGCTCAGATCGACGCGTTCGGCTTCGGCGGGATCAACGCCGTCGCGATCGTGGAGGCAGCCAGATGAACGCGACGAGCACCACGCACACGAGGAACCCGAACGCCCGGGAGGTCGTCGTCACGGGCATCGGCCTGGCGCTGCCCGGTGTCGCGAGGTACGGCGACCTCCTGGGACCGCTGCCGGGTGAGGGCGGCTTCGACCCGGCCACCGGACTGATCGGACGCGAGCTGCGCCACAAGGACCGCGCGTCCCGGCTCGCCCTGCGCGCGGCCGAGTTCGCCCTCCACGACGCCGGTCTGACCGACGCCGACGACACGTTCACCGGCTCGACCGCCGTCGTGGTCAGCACCAACCTTGGCAACGCGGACAGCGTCTGCGAAGCCACCGACACCATCGCCACGGCAGGCGTCATGGGTCTCAGCCCTTTGGCCCTGCCCCAGACCTCAAGCAACGTCATCGCCGGCTGGGTGGCCATCCGCTACCGGCTGCGCGGCCCCAACCTCACCGTCTGCAACGGCGCAACGAGCGGGTTGGACGCCGTGGCCTGGGCCCGGAACCTCATCATCGCCGGGCGCGCCGAAGCAGCCGTCGTCGTCGGCGTCGAACCCGCAGGCGACGTGGTGACGAAGGTCCTCGGCCAGCAGTCCACCGACGCGGCGGTCGCGGTCGTACTGGAACCCGCGGACGCGGCCACTTCCCGCGGCGCACGGCCCCGCGCCACGATCACCGGCTACGCACGGGCCCGGAACCTTGCCGCGGCGCTGGACGGCGCCGGGGCAACCGAGGAGGGGCCCGTCGGACTGTGGCTCGCGGACGAGGCGGAAGCCGCCGGAGCCGGGGCGAGCCATCTGCTCGCAGCCCGGCGCCGAATCGACCTGCAATCCCAGCTGGGCCCGCTGTCCGGGGCGCTCGGCGTCCTGCAGTGCGCTGCCGCGGCCGCCTACCTGGAGGGCGGCGCCACCGGCAACGTTCTGGCCACGGCCGGAGGCCCCCGCCACGACGCGACGGCCGCCCTGCTGCTGACCCCGCCGCCGGCCCTTCGCCCATCCACGCAGGAACGAGGACAACACCCATGACCACGACGAGCGTGACCATCGAGGAGCTCCGCACCCTGATAGCCGACGTACTGGAGACCGAGCCCATGGAGGTCACCGACGACGCGCACTTCGCCCACGAGCTCGACATCGACTCGCTGCTGATGCTGGAGATCTCCACCCGAGTGGAGGGCGCGTTCGGTGTCCCGGAGAACGCCGTGGCCGCCAGTGGCGCCACCACCCTCGCCGAACTTCACGCCTTCCTCACCTCGCAGCTAACCCACGAGCCGCCGACTTCCCCGCTCATCTGCCCCAGGCCGGTGAGCGACCCAGCGGTGCGCCTATTCCTGCTCCACCACGCCGGCGGCTCACACCTGCTCTACCGGGGCTGGGCGGAGCACTTCCCCGAGGACTGGGAACTGTGCCTCCTGGAGGCCCCCGGCCGAGGCACCCTGCAGGCCCTGCCGCTGATCGACGACTGCGACCGGCTGGTCGACTACTTCCACGCCGCCATCGCACCGTTGCTCGACCGGCCCTTCGGGTTCTTCGGCCACAGCATGGGCGCACTGATCGCCTACCAGCTCACCCGCCGACTCCTGCGCCAGGGGGAACCGCTCCCCACCTGGCTGGGGGTGTCTGCCTACGGCGCCCCGCGAGGCGACGCCGACGCCGACAGCAGCCCTCACCTGATGGCCGACGACGAACTGCGCGCCTGGCTGCGGAGCGGCGGCGGCAGCCCACCGCAGCTCCTCGACAACGACGACGTCTGGCGCAAGTTCGCCCCGGTGTTCCGCAGCGACTTCAAACTCGTGGACACCTGGACTCCGCCCCGCAGCCCCGAGCCGCTGCCCGTACCGCTCACGGCATTCACGGGCCTGCACGACAATATGATCGGTGAGAAACGACTCGTCGCCTGGCGGAGGCTCACGACGGACTTCCGCGGACTCGAGAGTTACGACGGCGGCCACTTCTACCTGATGGACCACCAGCAGCGCATCGCCGCAGCCATCATGGCCGCGATGCGTTCCGCAGCTCCTTGAGCCCGCTCGCATCGCCACGCCACCCGCCAGACGATCAACTCCAGCGGGATGCCGGCGGAGGTGCGGGGCGAGCCCTCGGGTCACGCGTCGGGGTCGACCTCGGGGTGGGTGAACCGCACGGGCCGGCCCAACGACCGGGCGTAGGCAATTTCGGCTCGAGTGCTGTCTCCGATGTAGTCGCCGACAACGAGCACCTCATCAGCAAGCAAGATCTTCGACCGGTGCAACGCGTCGAGTCGAACCTTCAGCGCCTCGGCCTCGACAGGATCGGACCAGAGCTCGTGCGATGACTTCAGGTCGCAACCCGGCTTGACGACAATCCGTCCGGCTTCGGTCTCCCGCACATCGGCCTCAGCCATTTCGGCCATGAAACGAGTGGAGCCGCAAATCGCAACAATTCGTGGAAAGCTCAGCTGCTTCTTCGCCTCGGCCAGCTTTTCCTCGGGGGTGATCACTTGCGGGGATGACACTGATTCCTCCTGGTGGTGCGGCCCGAGGGATGCCTGCGGAGACGAGAACGAAGGCGTCCAAGATCATCTTTTGGTGAACGACGTGGACACCCGTGCGCTCGCACCTTATGCGACGGGCATCCCTACCCGGCGCGGCGCCCGCCGGTCGGCCCTGCGCCCCGCCTGTGCGATGCCGAACTGGTCGCCCTCGCCCCGAAGAGCCGGTGTCGGTTACTGCGTTCATCGCCCCTATCAGCCGATTCATGTGGCAAGGGGCCGCGGTGTCGGTTTGGTCGGCCGGTCCCCTGCCGGCGGCTGGTGGCGATGCCGGGGCGGGGCACGGGCACTGCGACAACCCGAACGAGGGAGGTGCAATCAGATGACCGCGTTGACGAAGCGTTGTCCGTCGGCGACCTTGCGGCCCAGGCGCGCCCCGCCGCGGCCCGCTGATCCCCTGGCGGCCACGGTCCGTGCCCGCCACCGGATCGCCCCGACCGCCTGGCGCCTGGCGCCTGCCCATCATCTGACCGCTATTGCTGTGCGCTTCGACGAGGAGACCATGTCCACCGCATCTCAGCAGCCCGCCTCCAAGCCTCTCGCCGCGCCTTCCCCACCCGGCCGCACCGCGGAGGAGGAGCAGATCATGGCGGTCGCCGCCACGCTGGTGCTCGCGTACGGGCTGCACCCGGCAGACATCACGCGTATTCCGGAAGGCACCGCGACGGACAACTACGCCGTCGTGGACCAGGCGGGTCGGCGGCACTTCGCCAAGGTCTACCGCACTCGGGAACACCTGGATCTGGAGCGGACGTCGGTCGAACTGTCCGAGTATTGCGCCGACGGAGGTGTCGCGACCGCGCGGGCAACCCGCACGCGCGAGCACGAACTCATCGAAACCCAGGGCCGCCTGCCGATGTCCCTGTGGTCGTACGTGCCGCACACCGAGACCGCCGAAGGCGGCCTGAGGGGTGCCCGGTGGGCAGCCGTCGGCACAGCGATGGGCCGCCTCCACATCCGGCTCGCAGCTCACCCCGCCGCCGCCCCCACCCTGGAACCCGGTGCCGCGGTGTGCGACGTGGCCGCCTCACGTGACCGCTTCGAGCATCTGATCCATGCGTACCAGCACATGCCCAGGCTCGGGGAGTTCGAGACGTGGGCGCTGCAGGCGGCCCGTGAGCGACAAGCCATCTTGGGGGACGTCGAGCGCGCCCTCGCTTCGCTTCCACAGCTGACCGTCCAGGTCCTGCAGGGCGACATGGCCGGCCCCAACGTTCTGTTCAAGAACGACGAGGTGGCCGCGATCGTGGACTTCCGACCGCCCGCACCTGGGTACCTCGCCTGGGAGATCGCGCGTCTTGGCTGTGACCCCAAGAGCGTGCTGGACAACAGTGCGGAGAGCTGGCTCACCGGATACACCGATCTCACCCTGGCCTACCGGGACGCCAACCCGAGGGCGTCCGTGGACGACCTCGTGTCCTCGCTTCGTGTCGGCTGTGCAGCCATGCTCTGCTCGGCCTTTCCTCTGTCGGTACCAGTGGAACGACCGCACATCCTCGACGCTGCTACGGAGGCCTATGGGCGGGTGCGGCACGAGGCAGCTCTGATGCTGCTGGACCGGCTACCTGTCATGGAGGAGGCCCTGCGTGACGCTCTTCGCTGAGTTGATGACCCCCATGGCCGGCGTACCTCACGCAAGCCGCAACCCCGGGCAGCGAACTCGCTTGTCCGGGCCCGCGGTAGCAGCAGGGCGCTTAAGGGCCGGCCGAGGGCGCAGAGTCGGCGCGTCGAGCTCGGCATGGAGCCGGGCGGCGGCCGCGGTAGGTGAGGAGGGCGGGCTGCGATCATCTGGTGAGCTGGTCCACCCGGAGCAGGTCGTCGGGGCTGATCTGGATCGCGGCGATGTTGGCGAGCCGCTGCATCCACACCGGCTCGATGCCGGGGGCGGCCTCGAACTCGGCGTCTGTGATGCACCCCTGGGCGTAGGCGACCGTCCGGTCTGCCAGCTCCTGCAGAGCATCGGGAGCGATCCAGCGGACGTTCTTCGTCTCGTGGGCGCTCGGGGTGAGGTCGCCGGCGACGGTGGCCCGGTAGACGGTCCATTCGTGGCGGTGACCGGTGCTGCGCGCGCCGGGAAGGCGGCGGCATGGGTTGTCCCGCCAGCCGCCGGTGACGTGGGTGAGGCCGGTGACGGTGAGGCCGAGCTCTTCCTCGACCTCGGCGCGGGCAGCGTCCTCGGCGGTCCCGTGGTCGTCGATATGGCCGGCGGCAGGTGCCGTGCCGGGTGGGAAGGTGGCACGGTCGAACATCAGGCAGCGGCCTTGGTGATCGGTGATGACGATGCCGACCGAGGTGTTGTCGCAGGTCTTCATGGTCTCGTTCCCGGTGAGTGCTGGAGGTCAGGCGGCTACGAGCAGAAGATGGCGAACCTCGCCGAGGCCACCGCCGGGAACAAGCCAGACGACGTCACGGTGACGAGTTGGCTCGTGATCGTCGCCGAGCTCCCGGAGGGGGCGTGACGCCGATCGCGCCCGCCCCAGTGCCTTCTACGACGGGATGCTCCCTGCCCGTTAGCTGGCCGCCGCGAGAACTTCCGGTGGTGCAGGGGTTACCTGATTCCGGTCGATGTGGTGGCCGCCCGCGCGATCCGGGATCCGACGAGGCGCTCCGCCACATCGAGTGGGTACCAGGCGGCGCCGGTCACCTCGGACTCCTGGATACGTCCGACCTCGGCGTCGCCCGTCGCGAAGGCGTAACCGATGTCCAGGTGGTAATGGTCCGGCTCGTCCTTCGCGGGCCTGGCCGGCACCTGGCCGAACTCGATATAGGCGGGGTGCGCCGAGACGGGGACAACCTGTTCGGGGTCAATGCCGGTCTCCTCGGACAGCTCCCGCATGGCTGCGCCGATCAGCGTCGTATCGGTCGGTTCAAGATGACCGCCTGGCTGCAAAGTGATCCCGTACGCGAGGTGTTCGATCAAGAGGACCTCGGCGTGGTCCCGAACCAGCAGCGCGCCGGCGGTGACGTGCATCGGGAAGGTACGCCGCGAAGCGAACCCTCGGCCTTCGGCCAAGAGCCGCAGCGGCTCGCCCAGTTGTCCGGCCTCTTGCGGGTAGCACTCCAGATAGGCGGTGAGCACTCCCGCGATGTCGGAATCAGTGATCGCCACAGGTCATCGCCCTCCGCTCAGCCCGAAGAGGGGTTCCGCCGGAATGTGCCGCTCGAGAGCGGCCATCAAGCACGTGCACAGTCAGCTCCACGAGGGTCGTGCCGTTCCGGAAGCCCCGCACTCTACAAGCCCGACGGGCCCCATACGCTCCAACGCGCCCGTTGGTGTGCGGCGCTTGCGAACCTCGGCGATTCGGCCAACCGCCCTTGGTGTCAGTGCCGTTGCGCGAGCTGGGTCGGTGCAGCTTCCACGGTTCCTCGAACGCTCTATCCCGGGACTTCAGGACCGACCGAAAAACGTGTGTTCGATATCAGGGCTGTGTCGTTGAGCCTCGCGAACCAGCCGTGACCGACCGACAGGGGGATCGACTTGACCTCGGGCAGCACAGCCGCACAGCCGAGCACGGACGAAGCAGAAGGGACTCCACCGGACAGCGAGGGCACGGCGCAGGAGGAGGAGTTCCAGTACCGGGACGAATCCCGGCTCCAAGCCGGCGCGCAGATGACGACGACCACGATGGCGCGGCGCCTGCCCGTGCTGGTGCGCCGGTCGTTGCGGATGGCGTGGCAGGTGGACCGGGGCGCGACGGCCGGACTCCTCGCGTGCCAGATCGGCACCGGCGTGCTGGCCGCACTGGGCCTGTTCGCCGTCACCGGCACCCTCACCGCGCTGATCTCCTCCGGCGACATCACCGAGCGGCTGCGGGAGGCGGCCCCGCAGCTGGCCGTCATCGCCGTGGCCGCCGGGCTGCGCGCCCTGCTGGGAGTCACGGTGACCTGGCTGACCGGGCGGCTGCGGCCAGTGCTCGCCCGCGCCGCAGAAGTCAGCATGGTCGAGGCGGCTCTCGGCGCCGAAGCCGCGGCGAACAACAAGCCCGGATACAACGACCAGTACGACATCGCCGACCGCGGCGCCCAGGTCACCCCCGACCTCGTGGAGGAAGCCCAGGACGTGCTGGCCGCCACGGCGACCCTCGCCGCCGGTGCCACGGTCCTTACCGTGATCCATCCGGTTCTCTTGCCTCTGCTTCTCCTGGCATGCCTGCCGCAGGCCGCCGCGTACGTGCGCGCGGCCCGCGTGGTGTACCTCGCGAGCCTGGAGACATCGGGGCGCCGGCGGATGCTGCACAAACTGCGCTGGCACATGTCCTACATGGAGTCCAGCGAGGAGATGCGGGCCTGCCTCGCCGGTCCTTTCCTCCTGGGCCGCTACCGGCGCCTGGCCGCCTCCGTCAACGTCTCCGAGCGCGAAGCCGCGAACACCGGGGCCTGGATGGGCCTGGCCGGCGCGGCGGCTGGCGGAGTCGCCTCGGCGGCGGTCTGGGCGACCCTGCTGTGGCTCCTGGTCTCCGGCCGGATGGACTTGGCGGCCGGCGGCGGCGCGGTCTTCGCCCTGCAGACGGCGACCGGCTCCGTACGCGGCATCATCAACGGCGGGGCCCGGCTGGTGCGCACCGGTTGGTACGTGCAGGACTGGCAAAACTTCATCGACAACGCGCACGGGCAGGCGATGGTGGCCTCGCGCGGCTCGGAGGTGCTGCCGGCACCGCCGGAGCGGTTCGAGGTCCGCGACGTCACCTACCGGTACGACGGCGCGGACAAGGACAGCCTGGCCGGGGTGTCGCTGAAGGTACGGCGCGGGGAGATCGTGGCGCTGGTCGGGGAGAACGGGTCGGGGAAGACGACGCTGTCCCGGCTGATCTGCGGGCTGCTGCTGCCGACCTCCGGGGAAGTGGCCTGGGACCACACGACCACAGCGCGGCTGGAACCGTGGGAGGCGTGGAAGCACGTAGCGGTAGCACCGCAGCGGTTCACCTACCTGCCGCTGACGCTGCGCGACAACGTCACCCTAGGGCAGGGCGACACCAGTGACGCCGCGCTCATGGCGGCCTGCGAGGCGTCCGGAGCCGCGGACATGCTGCCCGCCCTCCGCTCCGGTCTCGACACCCTCCTGACCAGCGAATGGTTCGGCGGCCACCAGCTGTCCGGCGGGCAGTGGCAACGCGTCATCCTGACCAGGGCATTTCACCGGAAGGCCGAGCTCCTGGTGATGGATGAGCCCACGGCCGCCCTCGACGCCCGAGCTGAGCACCATGTGTTCACCGGCCTGCGGGACCTGGCCAAGGACCGGGCCATCCTTCTGATCACGCACCGGCTCGCCAACGTTGCCGTAGCCGACCGGATCGTCGTCCTCGATCAGGGCCGCCTGGTCCAGGAGGGAACGTACGCGCAGCTCACCCGCGAACCCGGGCTCTTTCGGACCCTGTGGGAACTGGAGCAGCGCACCGGCGGTGCGCCCGATCCCACCTGAGCCTCGCAGCAGTCCTGAACCGACTCCAACCGTCCGCAACGGCCCGAGTCGGCTGACCCGCCGACCTGGTCGGCCGATCCGGCACCCCGACGACCAACTCGACCGACGCCCCTGGGAGGAACCGTGTTCCCCGATCTCACCGAACCTGATGGCGGTGAGCCCTGGCGCTCCGACATCCAGCACCCGGGCGCGAGGTCTGCCGGATGAGCCGGACGAAGCCGCTGCCCGCGGCACTGCAGCGCTGGGCAGAGCAACGGATCGGACCCGTCGTGTCCGTCCGCGACGCCTCGCACGGCTGGGACCGCTCCCGGGTGTGGGACCTGGAGGGCGGACGCGGGGTGCACCACTACCTGAAGGTCTCGCCCTCGGAGAAGTTCTTCACCCGGGAAGGCCGGGCCTACCGTCACATCGTGCCCGTGCTCGGACACACCCGGGCGCCCCACCTCATCGACAGCCGCGCCCAGGACCTGGCCCTGCTGCTCACCGCGGTCCCCGGCGCCCCGGCGAAGAAACTCGGCTTGGACGCCGCCCAGTGGCGGACCGTGCACCAGCAGGCCGGAGCGCTCTGCGCCCGGCTCCACGAGGCCGGGCCACTCGACCACGGCGACCGGGTGGAAGCCGAGGCCTCCTTGCCCGCCGCCGCTGACGGAGCAGAAAAGTACCTGGCTCGCGCCGGGGACCGGCTCAACCAGGACGAGCAGCAGCTGATCCGGGACCACGTCGCACGCCTTCGCCGCGTCGGCCCGGTGCCCATCGGTTATATCCATGGCGACAACCAGCCGAGGAACTGGCTGTGGTCCACGGGCGGCCTCGCCCTCATCGACTTCGAGCGGTCCCGGCCGGCCGCCCGCGTCCAGGACCTCGTCATCCTCGCCACCACCCAGTGGGCCGACCATCCGGACCGCGAGAAGGCGTTTCTCCACTCCTACGGGCGGTGTCCGACGCTGAGCGACACGCGCTGCGCTGCCTGAGCGCGCTGGACGCGGTCAACTGCCTGGCCTGGGGCCCGGACAACGGTGACGCCGAGGTCACCGCCCGCGGTCGGCGGACCCTGGACCGGCTCATGAAGGAGGACCGGCCGTGAGCGCCGTACACCGGAGTATCGGGAACGTCATGGTCCTGCTCCAGCGTCCCGCCGACGGCCGGATCCTGACCGTCCGGCACCAGGCAACATCGTGGCACTCCCCCGGGATGCTCACGGTCGTCGGAGGACGCCTCGAGGATGGCGAGTTCCTCGACGAGGGCGCGGCGCGCGAGCTCGCCGAGGAAGTCGGCATCCACATCAGCCCGGACCGCCTGCGGTTCTGCCAGCTGCTCCACTTTCACGCGGCGGACGGTGAGCGGGTGATCGGCGCCGCCTTCACGGTGCGGGAGTGGGAGGGCACCCCGTACAACCGCGAGCCGGGCACGCACACCGAACTGGTGTGGGTCGACCCGGCCGCTCCGCCGCCCGACTGCCACCCCTTCACCCACGCTGTCCTCACCAACTTTGCCACCGGCCAGTTCTACGCCAACGTGATCGCCCCGGAACTGCTGGGCGGTGAGGCCGGGTGACGACCTCCTCCCAGACGGCCAAGGCCGCGCAGGTCACCTCCCCGGATCTGCGCCGTTTGGTCGCCAGCGAGTGCGCGAGCCTGTCCGGATCCGCGGTCAGTACCGTCGCGCTCCCCACTCTGGCCGTACTGGAGCTCCACGCCTCCACCACCCAGATCGCTGCGCTCGCCTTCCTCGGCCAACTGCCGAACGCCGTCGTGGCGCTCCCGGCCGGCGCGTTCTCGGACCGGTACGCCAAGCGCCCCCAGATGATCGCCGCGGACCTCACCGCCGCCGCGGGCCTCTCGACCATCCCGGCCGCCGCCTTCGCCGGGGTGCTCGGCATCGGCCAGCTGTACGCGGTCGCCGTCGTGTTGGGCATCACCAAGATCGTGCACGACGCTGCCGCCATCAGCTACCTGCCCGTCCTCGTCGAACCTCACCTGCTGCAGCGCGCGAACTCGAGGCTCGGCGCGGCCTCGTCGGTGGCTGACAGCGCGGGCAGCAACGCGGGCGCCGCGCTGGTCGGCGCCGTCGGCGCGGCCCGCTCCGTCCTCGTCGACGTCCTGTCCTACCTCGTCTCCGCTCTTCTCGTGTGGCGCATCGGCACCCCCGAGCCGGTCGCCGCTCCATCCGAAGGCCGCCGCAGCCTTGCGCGGGACATCGGTGAGGGCCTGCGCTACGTGGTCGGGCAGCCCCCGATCCGCACGGTGATCGCGGCCCTGTCCACGCTCAGCTTCGGCCTGGCGGTCATGAACACGTACTGGGCGTACTACCTGCTCGCCGACCTGCACGTATCCCCGACGGCGTTCGGCGTGATCATGGGGGTCGGCGGCGCGGGCAGCCTGGCCGGGGCGCTCCTCGCGCCGCGCATCGCGTCCCGATTCGGCATCGGACCGACGATCATCATCGGGTTCGCGGTGAGCCCGCTGGCCCAGATCCCCCTTCTGCTCGCCGGACCCGGACTGCGCTGGCAGATCGCGCTCGCCGGGACGCTGGCCGTTCAGCTGTTCTGGGCCACCGCCTCCGGGACGAGCCAGAGGTCCCTCAGGCAGATCCTGTGCGAGCCCCGCTTCCAGGGCCGCATGCAGGCCGCGAGCACCACGGTGACCGCCGGAGCCCGGCCCCTCGCCGCCGCGGCCGCCGGCGCCCTGGTCCTCGTCCTCGGCGTACGCGGCACCCTCACCATCGGGGCGGTCCTCCAGATCGTCCCCGTGATCCTTCTGCTCGCCTCCCCTGTCCGCGCCCTGCGGGACATGCCCGTCCCGCCCGCGCGCACCGCCGTGGCGCCCGCCCGTGAAGGAGCCTTATGACGACGACCGCGACCGCCGCGTACTGGGAGCCGCTCTGGGCAGGAGGTCGTAGGTATCGGCAGCTCGACGGCCCCGAGAACCGGCTGATGGACCAATACCTCGGCCCCGGCCGCGGACGCCCGGCGCTCGACATCGGCTGCGGCGACGGCACCCTGGCCCGCCACCTTCACCACGGGCTCGGATACCGCACCACGGGTATCGACATCTCCCCCAGCGCCGTCGCACTCGCCGCCGCCCACGACGAAGACCCCGCCCCCGGTCCGGCGTGGCGGTGCGCCGACATCACCACCAGCGACCTCACGAGCCTGCCGGAGCCCGCGTACGCGGTCATCACCTGCCGCCTGGTGTACCGGTGGATGGACGACAAGGCGGCCTTCCTCCACCGCGTCCGCCATCTCCTTGTCCCCGGCGGGACGTTCTGGGTGGTCACCGAGATCGCCGGACGCCGCGAGGACACCGACCCCCTCCACAGCCTCGGGATCAGCCCCGCCGAGACCGAAACCCTCACCTCCGGCTGGTCCACCGTCCAGACCGCCGACCTCGATGTGCTCCGCTGCTACGCCCTCCACCCCTGACCCCCACTCACCCCTTGCCGATGGAGGACTCGGTGACCACCGAGAAGGAAACCGTCGAAACCTGGAACACCTACGGCACCCACCAGATCACCAGAGGACTTCAGCTGCCCGAGCTGGAGAGGTGGGACTGGGGAATCCCGGATACCGGCCCCGGCATCAACGCCCTCGGAGAGGTGGCGGGGCTCCGCGTCCTCGACCTCGGCAGCGGCCTCGGCCGGCACGCCGCGAACCTGGCCGACCTGGGCGCCAAGGTCACCGCCGTCGACGCCTCCCCCGCCCAGCACCAGCGCGCCCTCACCCGCTACCCGGACCACCCCCGCCTGCACCTGGTGTGCGCCGACGCGGTGGACCACCTGCACGCTGCCGACCCGTACGACCTCATCTACTCCGTCTGCTCTGTGCCGTACCTGGACCCCAACCGGCTGATGCCGGCCCTGGCCAACGGGCTCAAACCCGGCGGACGTCTCGTCTTCTCTGCGCTGCACACCAACTCGGACGGCGCTGGCCCCTCGAACGAGGTGACCCCGCGCCCCGAGATCCTGCGACTGCCCGGCACAACCCAGGACCACCCCGTGAACATGTGGGTCCTCAGCGTGCAGCTGTGGGAAGACCTCTTGGTCCAGCACGGCCTCACCCTGGAATCGGTCACAGCGATCGACTCCCCGACGACGGACAACGCGGTCTCCTACCGGCTGTACACGGCCCGCCGTCCGCAACGCGTGCCGAGCCGTCCCCGCACCAGCGCGCCTCCGCCGCCGAACACCGCCCTCGGGGTCGGTGTGATCGTGCACGGCCCGGACGGCATCTTGCTCGGTCAACACCGGCGCCGCACTTGGGAGCTCGCCGGCGGGACCGTCGAACCGGGCGAGACCTTCGCCGAGGCCGCCGTCCGTGAGCTCCGCGAGGAAGCCGGCCTCGTGGCCGAGCCCGACGACGTTCAGGTGCTGGGCACGCTCCTGGACCGGGTGGGCGACGTCGTACGGCTGACGGTGCCCGTCCTGATCACCCGCTGGTCCGGCACCCCCCATCAACGCGAAGAGGCCATCGGATCCTGGCGGTTCTGGCCTCTTGCCGCGCTGCCCCAGCCGCTGTTCGTGCCCAGCGCCCAGTGCCTGACCGCCTGGGACCCCGCCCTCCCGCTCGATCACCCCCGCGCCCACTTCCAGCCGTACGCCTCCCCTGGCCGGTAGCCCGGCACCGGCCACCTCCCGCTACCGCGTTCCACAGAAAGGGTCTTACACCGTGCCTCCGTCCTCTTCTGGGTCCCGGCCGTCCCTGCTGGGCGTCTTCGGCCATCCGGACGACGAGTCCCTCCTGGCCGGCGGCGTCCTCGCGCAGCACGCCGCCGCCGGCGCCGCGACCGCCGTGGTCACCGCCACCTGGGCGCCCGACAGCCACCGGGCCGGTGAACTCGCCGACGCCCTGGGCATCCTGGGGGCGGGCAGGCCGCGAATGCTGGGATTCGCCGACGCCCGCATCCCGGACTCCGCGCCCGGCCGCCCCCGGCTCTGCGACGCCCCACTTGAGGAGGTGGCAGGGCTGATCGTCGAACACATCCGCGCCGTACGGCCACAGGTCCTCGTCACCCACGACGCCTACGGCCAGCTGACCGGCCACCCGGACCACCTACGCACCCACCAGGCGACCCTGCTGGCGTTCCACGCCGCAGGCCTGGAACACCTCTACCCGCAGGCCGGGGCTCCTTGGCAGCCCGATGCGTTGTACGCCGCGACGCATCCGCATTCGGGGGTGGGCGCACTGGGTGCGCTGTTGACGCGGGTCGGCAAGAAGGTGCTCAGCGTGCCGGACGGACACGTCACCGAGACGGTCGACGTGAGCGACTGCATGGACCGGAAGCTGGCCGCGATCTTGGCGCACCGCAGCGAAGCCGCGCGGGAGCGGCCCCTTCCTGGAATCCTCTCCCGGCTCCCCGCAGCGGAGCGGGAGCCGATCACCGCGACGGAGTACTTCACCCTCCTCGGCAGGAGGCCGGCACAGGGCGGGGCCGCCCTCCAACCGTCACCGTGAACTGCTGCCTAGGGGCTTGGTCATGGCCCGGTTGACTCGGGGATCGCGTCCGGCGACGTAGGAGGGGCAGGGCAGGTAACCGGCTCGGCGGTAGAGAGCGAGGGCGGCGGTGTTGCGCCGTCCGGTCTCCAGCATGATGCGCGTTGCTCCTCGGCTGGCGGCATGCCGTTCGAGGTGTGCGAGGAGGCGCTGGCCGATTCCGTAGCCACGGGCTTCACCGGAGACGTACATCCGTTTGATCTCCGCAGTGTGCTCGTCGAGGAGGCGTACTCCTCCGCACCCGACCGCCTCTTCGCCGACGTGGGCGATGAGGAACAGCCCGGGCGGGTCGAAGTCTGCCTCGGGGGTGGTGTCCGGGTCATCGGCGAAGCCGTACAGGCCGAGCTGTTCGGCGCGGAGGGCCTGGGTCAGGCGGCGGGCGTCCGGGTGGTCGTAGGGCGCGGCGGTCACGGAAGGCGTCAGGCGTATCGCGGCTGGGGAGCCGGGGACGGTGGGCATGGTCATGAAGCCGATATTGCCCCGACAACTGCGGTGAGTGCACGGGCGCCTGAGACCGCCCCCGATTCCTTGCGTACTTCAGCCGATAGCCCTCTTCTGAGTATCTGCAACCTGTGGAAGCCAGCGCACAGCGTTGCCACGAAAGGACTGGTTGACCGGAATGAGATCAGAGCCGCTGGTGTCGTCCAGCGCCGTGACGTTGATGCCGAGCTCTGGAACGCCACTGTCGATCGCCGCGATTCGACTGCCGCAGTTAGGACAGAAGCCGCGCTTGGTCTCGTGACGGTGTGAGGTCCCGAGAGATCTTGGACAGTTTGGTCCCAGGAGACGCTGGACGTCACCGGTAGATGCTGGACAGTCGCTACTTCCTCGTGCGCGCGACCGCCTTGAACTGCCTGATCGGTTTGTCGCTGGTGCGGTAGTGGGTCGACAGTTCGATGTCGCCGTCCAGGACGCGGAAGACGGTGTCCTCGATGAGGATGTTCACGGTTTTCCCGGCGTGAGGCCGGCCGATCCGCAGGCGCTGGCCGCCGACCATCACCACGCCGTCCGCAGGCACTTTGCGCTGAGCCCGCAGGGCCTTCGCCGACGGCGGGATGATCGCGGTACTCGGGCTGCGGGCCCCGCTGATCTGGGCTCGTTGCTCCGGTGGGATGGGCGCAGGCAGTGTCTTGACCACGCGGCCGTCGGCGATGACGTGCATCAGCTGGCCGTCGAACCGCAGGGTGACCTGCTGTCCGGCCAGCTGGGCCGCGAGCTTGACGCGCTGCCCGCCCAAGCCGACGTCACCGTCCCGGCCGACCAGCCGGTCGACCTCCACCACGAGCGGGGCCTGCGCCCCTTCGGGCAGGGCTGGGGCCGCTGGTTCGGGGCCGGCGATCCGCCCGCCGCGCTGCACCAGCGCCTTCAGGTCGGCCGCGGTGAACTGGGAGGTGCGGGTGCGGGCGAGTTCGCCGTCGATGAAGACGTGGATACTGCGCTCGTCGGCCCAGACGGTGGCGGTGCGTCCGCCCAGCGCGGCAGGGAACTTCAGCTGCTGGCCAGAGGGCAGACACAGCCTGCCGATTGGCGAGATGAGCGCCTCGAACTCCACCGCCCTGATGTGGGATTCGTCGACGGGCAACCGCGGTGACGGCAGCAGTGCAGGCAGCTGCGGCGCCAACAGTTCGGCCGTCGCAGGCGTTGTCCCATCCTGCGGCTCAGGCAGGTGGACCTCGTGTCGGTCCTGCGGTGGGTTCGTGGCCGCAGGGCGGAAGGCGGCAGCGGGCACCGCCATGTCGAGCGCTTGGTGCGGCCGGTTGTGGTTGTAGCCGTGGACCCAGGCGTCGATGGCAGCCTGGGCTGTTGCCTGGTCCGCGAACGGACCGACGTGGTCGAGCAGTTCACGCCGCAGGGACTTATGGAACCTTTCGATCTTCCCGGTGGTGGTCGGTGATCGGGGTTTGGTCAGCCGGGCGGTGATGCCGTTCTCCCGGCAGATCCGTTCGAAGAGGACCTCGGCCGGGACCGGCTTGGTGAAGCGGCCGGTGAACTGCTTGCCGTTGTCGGTCAGCACCTCCGACGGCACCCCGTAGGTGGTCATTGATTCGGCGAAGGCGGTGCACACCGCGCGGCCGGACGGCTGGGCGACCACCTTGGCGATCACGATGAACCGTGAGTGGTCATCGATGCCGGTGACCAGCTTGCACTCGCGCCCACTGGCAAGGAACACCCCGCCCATGATGTCCAGCTGCCACAGCTGCATCGGAGCGTCGCGCTGCCAGCGGCGGTAGACGCGGCGGTGGTTCTGCTCCTGGTGGTTGATCAGTCCGTGCCGGGTCAGGATCCGGTGCACGGTAGACCGGCCTGGCACCGGCACCAGCCCGCGCCGGCCCAGCTCATGGACAATCCGGCGGGCGCCCCAGCGAGGGTATGACCGGCGCAGTTCGCAGACCAGGGCCTCGACTTCGGCAGGCACCTGGTGCGGCGAGACGTGC
Source organism: Streptomyces sp. NPDC102462 (assembly GCF_044765425.1). Classification (NCBI taxonomy): domain Bacteria; kingdom Bacillati; phylum Actinomycetota; class Actinomycetes; order Kitasatosporales; family Streptomycetaceae; genus Streptomyces; species Streptomyces sp. NPDC102462. Next base: position 51,632 of record NZ_JBIWKB010000057.1, read on the forward strand.
GGTCGGCGCGACTTGTCCACCAGCGCGTCCAGCCCGCCGACGTGGTACCGCTCGATCCAGGTGTACACCGACTGCCGCGACGCACCGAACTCGCGGGCCACCTGCGCGACCGGCGCCCCGTCCAGCACCTGAAGTACTGCCCGGTACCGGTGCTCGGCCATCCACCGCCGGTCGTCCACCGGCTCCGGCTCACGCGTCTCCGTCACGGAAGCACCAACGAGCCACGGTCGTCCAGGATGTGCCGAGACCGTCAAATGTGCTGCGGGACCGTCCAGCATCAACCGGGACAGAACTGTCCAACAACCCATGGGACTTCACACTACGGGGAGAACGAAATGGCCGTTGACAGAAATCCCGGTGAGAACGATCGTGGTCGTCTAGCGCACGTGATCGGCCTGGTGCGGGGGTTCGGAGGAAGATCCTCGATCGCTGTCGGGGCATGGCTACCGTCCGCCGCATGCCGGTGGAACTTTTTGACTGATGAGCAGGCTGTTATCTGGATCTTTCATCCTCCCTGGTCGGTCGGAGCTGTGGTTTCGTGTTGCTGACAGCGTCAGCCACGTGCCGTCCCAGCGTGCTGTGACCGAGTGTCCGGTCGTCCGAGGTCCGTGGACAGCAACGTTGTCGTGGGCATGGGACGAGTGGTTTATCGAGTGGCCGTGGTGGGTGACGCCGAGCCAGACTCAGGGGCATGGACGGCACGGTTGCCCAGCGGGTTGGCGAACTGGACGCAGAATCGAGCGAAATGGCAGAGGACGCCCAGCATGCGCTGATCCCTATGGGGCCAGAAGCGCTGAACGAGCTGATCGCGGCCGTACCTGGTCTGGGACCGTTCGGACAACTGTGTGCCATTGAGGTCTTCACCGCGCTGCAGGATCCACTGCCGGGTGACATGCTGGTCGGCCTGCTGGACAGCGGGAACTCCACCGTTCGCCAATGAGTGGTGTGCAGCGTGAAGTCGCAGGTCGCGGGTCTGGTGTGAATGACGAGTGGGGTACTCGCGCCGGTCGGCGGCCGATGACCTGGTGTAGATCATTGGGTGGGTCCGGTTCCGGTGGGTGCCTGGTTCGGCTACGCCCGCGACTTGTCCCCGCCTACGATCCGTCGGCAGGTCGACCCGCCACGGGATCGCGGGAGGGCCTGGGATGCAGGAGCGGCAGTGGATCACGGCTCGCCGGAACGAACTGGACGCCCTCGCCGAGTAGTTGACCAAGCAGCTTCAGGAGGTCTAGGTCGAGCGGGACGAACTGGCCATCGCAGAGCGGGTGTTGAACCGCCTGGCCGAGCAGGTTCAGGCCGACACCGGGGCTGTCGCTTCGGTATCGGTGAAGGTGGCAGGGCGGGCAGTGCTGCTCATCCCGCACCGCAGCGACGCGGCCGGTGAGGGCGCGTTGCCCGGCGACTGTCGCAGGATCCTGGCGATCGTGCGGGAGGCCGACGGGCCGGTGCGGGTCAGGGCGGTCGGCGAGCGGCTGGGCCTGGACGCCTCGGTGCGCGGCAAGCTGGAGCCGCTGCGGGCGAAGATGACCAAGCTCGCCCGAAGGCCAAGACAGCAAGACGCCCTGTGACGTGGATCACAGCAACGGGATAACCTGTCGCCCGGGCCGGGCGTCTAGCAGGTGTGAGATCAGTCAGAGCAGCGCTGCACGAGGTGGACGAGGAGCGTCTCGTCCGGCTGGTGGCAAAGGGCGACCGTGCCGCGTTCGAAGAGTTGTACCGGCGTACGTCGCCGTGGATGGCGGTGCGGCTGCGCCGCCGGTGTGTGGACGAGCAGATCGTCGCGGAGGTCATGCAGGAGACCTACTTGGCGGTCTGGCGCGCGGCGGGTGCGTTCGCCGGGGCCGCGGTCGGGGGGACGGCCACCGGTTGGCTGTGGACGATCGCGGCGCGCCGCCTCGTCGACGCGTTCCGGCGCAGGGCGCACCACGCGGAGCCGCCGCCGGCCGCAGCTGCGCCCGAGGCGGCGCCCGCCGCCGAGGAGTTGGCGCTCGCAGGAACCGTCGACGGTGATGTCGGGGACGCACTGAGGTGCCTCGCGCCGGAGTTGAGACAGGTACTGCAGGCCATGGTGCTCGACGGGCTGTCCGTCCGTGAGACCGCGGTGCTGCTCGGGCTTGCCCGAAGGCACGGTCAAGACCCGTGCCCGCCGGGCCCGTATCGAGATGCGGAGGGCACTGGCATGAGTATCGAACACGCGTCGAAGCGGATCATCGAGGGGTATGTGCGCGGCGGCGCGGGCCTCTCCGCCGACGAGGTGTGGGCCGTGGAGGCGCATCTGGAGATGTGCCGGGTGTGCCGTGACCGGTTGTCTGCCGCTGTCGGTGCCGGGGTGCCCGCCGCGGCGTCGCTGGTCGACACCGTGTGGTCCGGCCTGGAACCCCAACTCGCGGTCACTGCCACGATGCCGCGCCGACGGCGCTGGTCGGCGCCGCTGTCGAGGTGGATGACGCCGACGATGGTGCCGTGGCTGGCCATGGTCGTGGGCGTGACGCTGCTGGCCCTGCTGCTCGATCTGTCCGACACGGGCTCCGGCGAGGTGTCGTTGGTGCTGTTGTTCGCGCCGGTCCTGCCCGTGTTCGGCGTCGCGGCGTCCTGGTCGCGTGGTCTGGACCCTGTGTACGAACTGACGGCCTCGGTGCCCAGGGCCGGGCTCTATCTGGTGCTGCGACGCACCGCGTCCGTGCTTGCCGTGGTCGTCCCCGTGCTGCTGGTGGGCGGTTGGGCGACGGGGGTGATGGTGGCCCAGTGGCTGTTGCCCTGTCTGGCCTTCACCTCGACGACCCTGGCGCTCGGCGGTGTCGTCGGTGTGATCCGCGCAGCCGTCGTGCTGGCCACTGTCTGGGCCGCCGTGGTGGTGGCGCCGACCCTGGCCACCAGCCGTACGAGCTTCGCTCTGCAGACGGGCGGTTTGCCCGCGTGGGGGCTGATCCTCGCGATCGGTATCGGTGTCGTGATCGCCCGCAGAGGCGCGTACACCGTGCTGGGAGCTCATCGATGACCATCGGAAAGAACTTCGGAAAGGAACACCACATGACGTCCGCCGTGAGCGCGGCCGACATCGCACCGACGGCCTACGCCTGGGAGATCCACGCAACCGGGCTGAAGGTCAGGGTCGGCAGGAAACGGATGGCCGTCGACGGCCTCGACCTGTCGCTGGGCACCGGCGTCCACGGACTCCTCGGCCCGAACGGGGCGGGCAAGACCACCCTCATCCGGACGCTGGCCACCGTACTGCGCCCCACCGGGGGCAGCCTGGAGCTGCTCGGCGAGTCCGTGGGCGGCATGGGCGAGTACCGTGCGCTGCGCCGCCGGATCGGCTATCTGCCGCAGGAGTTCGGCTACTACAAGCGCTTCACGGTGCGCGAGTTCGTCGAGTACATGGCGTGGCTGAAGGAGGTGCCGAGGGCGGACATCCCCGCGGCGGTGCAGCGCGCTGTGGAACGGGTGGGTCTGGCGGACCGCGCCGACGAGAAGATGAAGGCCTTGTCGGGCGGCATGGTGCGCAGGGTCGGTATCGCCCAGGCCATCGTCAACGATCCGACGATTCTGCTGCTCGACGAGCCGACGGTCGGCCTGGACCCGGCGCAGCGGCTGCGCTTCCGCGAGCTGCTGCAGGAGTTGGGTACGGACGCCTGCGTGCTCGTCTCGACTCATCTGGTGGAGGACGTCGCCGCCGCCTGCACCGACGTGGTGCTCTTCGCCGAGGGCCGGCTGGTCTTCCAGGGCCCTCCGGACGAGCTGGCCTCGGCGGGCGGCCCCGAACACGTGGGGGACAGCCCGCTGGAGCGCGGCTACTCGGCCCTGCTGCTCAACCCCGAGCAGGCAAGGGGGACTTGGTGAACGCCCGCGTCCTGCGTATCGAGTTGAGGCGTTCGGTCGCCCCGTGGGCCGGCGTCGTGGTCCTGGTACCGGCGCTGGCGTTCCTGTACCTGCTGAACGGCGCCTGGTGGAGTGGCACCACGGCATGGACGGCCCAGTGGACACCACTGGCCCTGTGGACCCGCTCCCTGCTGTTCTACCTGTGGCCGCTCGCCGTGGGGCTCGGGGCGCTGCAGGGACTGCGCGATCACCGCTCGAAGATGTCCGAGCTACTGACGAGCACGCCGCGGCCTGCTCGGCACCGCGCGGCCATCCTGGCGGGCGCGACGGCGATCACGCTGGCCTCGGCCTTCGCGTTCCTCGTCCTCGTGGGTGGGGTCCAGGTGCTCGCCCACACCGAGTACACGCACTTCGGGTGGCTGCCGATCTCGCTGGTGGGGGCACTCTTCCTCGTCGCGGGGGCTGTGCTGGGCATGGGGGCCGGGAGGGCCCTGCCGTCCCCGCTCACCCCGCCCGCGCTGGCCATGGGCGCCTTCGTGTTCACAGCCCTCATGCACATGTCGCTGGGCCGGACGGAGACGGACACGGCGGACGGGTTCACGAGCACGGAGCCGAACCGGCTCTCGCTGCTGTCACCAACGGTGGACGAGGTGCGCGAGGCGTTCGTCACGCTCTCCGCCTCCGTGCACGTCGGCGCAGACGATCTGGCTGCTCGGCATGGCCGGGACCGGCTTCGCGCTGCTCGTCGCCGCGACCCCGCGCGCCCGGCTGACCGCCTTGACGCCCGTCCTGGCGGGTGCGGCGATCGCCCTGCCCGTCCTCCCCGCCGACGCGCGCCGGATGTACGTCGTCGACGAGGCCGCTGCGGAGCTGGTGTGCGACGGCCCCGTGTGCGTGACGAAGACGCAGCAGGCACGACTCGCGGACCTCGCGGGTCCCGGTAAGGAGGCGCTGCGGCTGCTGCCCGGTGCCCTGAGTGATCAGGCGCCGGTCTCGGTCCGGGAGAACACCGCCGTACTGCCAAAGGGCTCCACGCCGCAGTGGTCCCGCAAGACCGTGCTCCTCGACTTCGACGACGACATCGTCGCCACCGCGAAGGGCAAGGAGCTCACCCGGGCCCTGATCGCCAAAGGCATGGTGCCAGGGTGCACCCCTGTCGGCTGGAGCGGCTTCGGGGGGATGAATACGCGCAGACCATCGCGGTGGGCTGGGTCCTCGGGGACCTCAAGCCGCTCCGCGGCACGCCGGCAAGTATGCGCCGCGAGGTCGAATCCGAGACCCGCCCAGTGTGGAAGAAACTCAAGGCGCTTCCCCGGTCCGAGCAGCTCTCGCGGATCAACGCGATGCGCGGTGCCGCGCTCTCCTGCGAGGGCGACCCGTTCGAGGTGCTGTCGGCGGTGCGTCCCGGTGAGATGGCTGACGCTGTACGCACGCTCGCGTCAGGTACCCGCGTCGCTCGCCGCGGTGGTGATCGGCATGGTAGCGGTGTGGGCACTCGCCCGGGACGAGGGCGCGGGCCCCGGTGATCCACGGCTGCCCGTGCTCGTCCTCGCCACGGGGGCGATGGCCTTCTCGATCGGGCTCGGCGGGCAGGACCTCGCGCTGGACCGGACGGCCGCGATCCGCTGGGTACCTCGCAGAACGGCGCACGTGCTGCTCGCCGGCGCGGTCGTCGCCACGGCGCTGCTGACAGCGCAGACCATGGGCGCGTCCATGGCTACCACCGCGTTCGTCGTCCGGGACAGCGCGGGCCTGATGGGACTGGTCGCCCTGGGCGCGGCGCTCTCGGGCGGCCAGTACGCATGGACGCTGCCGTTCGCCTGGCTCTCGTTCTCGTTCTTCGCCCCGCCCCCGACGAGTGCGCCCATGGAGGTGGCGATGTGGATGCTGCTGCCTCCCGGCACGGCAGCGGGCACCTGGACGGCCCTGGTCCTCACGGTCGTCGGCAGCGCGGCCTACGCCGTCGCGGGACCGAGGCGGTAGCGAGTGGCAATGCCGCGCCAAGTCTTCGGGGCTTGACCCCGGATCTTGGACACCCGAGAGACTTGGATCTTGAGTCCAGGAGAACGGATGTCCCGTGGTCATGAAGCACTATCCGCCAGAG
>NZ_JBIWKB010000058.1:0-24002 GCF_044765425.1 Streptomyces sp. NPDC102462
AACGGCTACAACGAGACCGACCCACCCGACTGGGCACACCGCTGGCCGGCGGAACTGCTCTGGGTGACCCACAAACCGTAAGGTCCGCCGCGCCGAGACGTGCAGGCATACCCTCGCCGGGCAGGGCTAGGGCAGGGCTGGGCCGTGTTTAGGTAGCGGGTGAGTCTTGGGCGGATAGTTCTTCCGTCAGTTCCATACAGCGCAGGCGGGCTGGGGAGAAGTCGTAGGGCATCTTGCCGGTGGCTTCGAACGCGCTCATGGAGTCAGCCTCCCGCCTGCCAGAGCCGAGGTCAGCCTCGCCCTCGCCCTCGCCGTCATCGGCGGTGGCAGGCTGCAAAGTGTCCCAGGCGTCGAAGAGGGCATCGTCGTCCTCACCCAGGCCGGACTCCTCGATGACGGCCTGCAGGGCGCTTTCGAAGGCGTGCCGCTCGACGGCCACTTGAGCCACCCGTGGATCATCGACGGCGACACTGTCATCGAGTGCCTCCTCGGCCTCATCGATGCGGTCGGATTCCTCCCGCAGAGCGGGATGCGTGGCCAGGACGACGAAGCGGGTGGCCTGGACGGCCGCGCCGAGCGGGCCGAAGATCCGCTCAGTGACCAGCAGACTGTCCAGGTCCGCCTGACGCAGGGAGCCCTCGGGCAGGCTCTTGAGGCGTTCGGTGACGAAGTCGGAGAGCAGGCCCATCCGGCTGCCTTCGGTGCGCATCCGCTGCACGGCGGTCCGTTGCCGCCGCAATTCCGCTTCCTGCTCGGCGAGGGTTTCCTCCAACCGCTCCAGGATGCCCGCGATACCTTCTCCGCTGTCCGCACCGGCGGAAGCCGTGCCGGTGGTGAAGGCGTCACGGATGTCGTCCAGGGCGATCCCGGCGTCGGCCATCTTGCGAATCCACAGCAAGCGGATCATGTCCTCGTACCCGTAGCGGCGGCGGTCATCGCCGCCCCGCTCAGGCTCGGGGAGCAGGCCGATCTCGTGGTAATGGCGAATCGCCCGTGGCGTGCTGCCCACGAAGGCCGCCGCGTCACCGATCTTGACCTGACGGGGTGGCCTGAAAGACGAATGCATGAGCAGGGACCTTTCCTCAAGGCATCGGGACGTAAGTCCACCGGACCACATGCCGCTGGGGAAGGTGCAACCCCATACACACCGCGCCGCGCCAATGCCAGGAATGCGCCGCATCAGCTCTCGCCTGCAACAACGTCAGCCGTCGTGGCCTAGCCGCGCCGGGCCGGGGACGGGACGGCTGGTAGGGGTTCTCGGGCGGGTGGGGAACCCGGGAGGGGGCGGCCTGCTGATTCGGGGAGGCGCCAGGCCGCCACGGCGCCGATCACTGCCGCCGCCATCATGTAGTACGCGGGCATCATCATGTCCCCGGTCGTGCCGATCAGGGCGGTGACCACCAGGGGGGTCGTGCCGCCGAACAGGGAGACCGAGATGTTGAAGCCGATCGACAGGGAGCCGTAGCGGACCGGCGTCGGGAACAGGGCGGGCAGCGCCGACGGCATCGCGGCCGTGAAGCAGACCAGCAGCAGCCCCAGCGCGCCCATGCCGAGGGCCACCGCGAGCAGGCTGCCCTGGCGGATCAGCAGCAGGGACGGGACCGAAAGCAGCAGGAAGCCCGCGCAGCCCGCCGCGATCAGGGGGCGGCGGCCGACGCGGTCGGTCAGGGCGCCCGCGAACGGCTGCACGACCATCATCAGCGCCATCACCCCGAGCACCACGAGCAGCCCGTGCGTCTCGTCGTACTTCAGCTCGCTCGTCAGATAGCTCGGCATGTACGACAGCAGCATGTAGTCGGTGACGTTGAAGACCAGGACCAGGGCCACGCACAGCAGCAGGGCACGCCACTGGCCGGCGATCATGTCGCGCAGCGGCACCTTCGGCCGGGCCGACTCGCTCTTCGCGACCTCCGCCGCGAACGCCGGGGTCTCCTCCAGCCGCATCCGCAGATACAGCCCGACGATCCCCATCGGACCGGCGATCAGGAACGGGATGCGCCAGCCCCAGGACACCAGGTCGTCCGCGGACAGCAGCGCCGTCATCAGCGTCACCAGACCCGCACCGCCGATGTACCCGGCGAGCGTGCCGAACTCCAGCCAGCTGCCGAAGAAGCCCCGCCTGCGGTCGGGCGCGTACTCGGCGATGAACGTGGACGCGCCCGCGTACTCACCGCCGGTGGAGAAGCCCTGCACCAGCCGCGCCGCCAGCAGCAGGAGCGGCGCGCCCACCCCGATCGTCGCGTACGACGGGATCAGGCCGATCGCGAAGGTGCCCGCCGCCATCATGATCATGGTGAGGGCCAGTACCTTCTGCCGGCCCACCCGGTCGCCGAGCGGCCCGAAGACCATGCCGCCGAGCGGCCGGACCAGGAAGGCCGCCGCGAAGGCGCCGAACGTCGACAGCAGCTGCGCGGTCGGGTTGCCGGACGGAAAGAACACCTTGCCCAGCGTCACCGCGATGTAGCTGTAGACACCGAAGTCGAACCATTCCATGGCGTTGCCCAGCGCGGCGGCCTTCACGGCGCGCTTGACGAGCGCCGGGTCGGTCTCGGTGACCCGGCCCCGCGCAGGGGCGGCAGCCGCCCCGGGCGACCTGGGCGGCTCGGACGGTGTGACGACTGTGGCGGCCGGCAAAACTGCGCTCGCCTACCTCTCGACGGGGACAGGAACGGGGGCCCACCGCAGCAGGCCGAATTTCGACCATAGGCGGACGTACGTCCCTTACGTGCCGTACGCACATCACCGCACAGAGCAGCCAAACACCCCCCAAGCAGGCACGCAGACCCGCCCCGCCGCGCCCCCGCGCCTCGCCCGCTGTGATCCATCTCGCTCCCCGTGGGCGCAACCCCACCCCCTGCGCACTATCGTCTTGCGGACAAAAGGCGAGCGGACGTCAGGTGAAGCAGGGGTTTCCCGCGTCACTCTCCAGGGGGCAGCGCATCTTCATAGGGTGCGCAAAGGGAAACCCGCGCGGACGTGCGGGTCGGACGGGGCGGGAGGCCGACGAGGCGTGGCGAACGTGGAGCACAGCGGGCGACCGGGGGAGGGCTTCGCGGGAGCGTCGGCCAGGGCCCGTCTGAAGGCGGCCAGGCTGGCCCTGTGGGCGGTGGCCGGGATCCTCGCGGTACGCCAGTTGACCGCGGTCCTCGGCTCACCCCGCGGGGAGCGGCTGACGGACCTGGAGACCTGGGTGGGCCCCGACGGCGTCCTGCACGTCAACGGCTCCCTGTACGACTCGACCCGGTTTACCGGCACCCCCTTCGGCGGTCTGGTACTCAAGCCGCTGACCCGCGCTGCCGAGCAGGCCCTCGGCTGGGGCTGGACCTTCGGCACCCTGCTGCTGGTCGTCGCCCTCGGCCTGGTCGCGGCCCGCGCCCTGCCCCAGCCGGTCAGCCGCCGCACCGCGCTGCTGGCCGCGCCGGTCGCGATCAGCCTGCTGATGCTGTCCCTGCCCGTCCGCAACACGCTGTGGCTGGGCCAGACCAGCGTCATACCCGTGCTGCTCGTCCTGCTCGGCTGCTTCGTCGTCCGCGGGCAGCGGGTCGGCGGCCTGTGCATCGGCGTCGCCGCCGCGCTCCAGCCGACCGTGCTGCTGTTCGCCCCGCTGCTGTGGTTCACCGGCCGCCGCCGCGCCGCCGCCTCCGCCGCGGGTACGTTCGCCGCGGCCACCGTGCTGGCCTGGGCCGCGATGCCGCACGACTCCTACACCTACTGGGTGCACCACATGGCGGGCGTGGGTCTCGGCGGCAAGGCCGACGCCCTCGCCAACCAGTCCCTGCACGGCGCGCTGCTCCGCCTGGATCTGACCGGCCCGCTGGAGATAGCCGTCTTCCTGGTGCTCGGCGCGGTCGTCGCGACCCTCGCCCTGCGCCGCGCCGTCCGCTACGCCCGCGACGGCCAGCTGCTGCTCGCCGTCGCGATCACCGGCTGCGCGGCCGTCGCCGTGTCGCCGACCACCTGGCAGCACCAGCTGCTGTGGGTGCTGCTCGCGGTCGTCGGCCGGGTCGGCAAGCGCGCCTCGGACCGCTACGTCTGGCCGGTCGCCGTGGTCCTGGTGACCACCCTCCCGGCGAAGATGATGCTGCCGAACATGCCGGTGCTGTACCCGCTGCGGGACAACATCGTGCTGCTCGCGGCCGTCGCCGCCGCCACCGCGGTGCCGTTCCTTTCGCGCACCTCGCCGTACTACGCGAGCCCGGTCCCGCCGCAGTACGCGAAGCCGGTCCCCGCCCGTTTCCGGCGCGTCCCGCTCCTGCCGTTCCTCCGCCGGGTCCTCACCCGCCCCAACCTCCTCCTCGAACTGCTCCTGATACGCGTCACCTACGCCGCCTACCAGCAGGTCCGGCTCGCGGCGACCGGCGGCAGCAACGCCGAGGGGCGGGCCACCGCCGAACACCACGGCCAACTGATCCTCGACCTCGAACGGTTCCTGCGCATCGACATCGAGCACGCGGTCAACCACGCCGTCGTCAAGATCGACTGGCTGCGGAACTTCTTCGACTTCTACTACGAGTCGTTCCACTTCGTCGTCCCGCTCAGCGTGCTCGCCGTCCTCTACCTGCGCCGCCCCGTCGACTACCGCTGGGCCCGCTCCTCCCTCGGTTTCGCCACCCTGCTCGCGCTGGTCGGCTTCTGGCTGTTCCCGCTGGCCCCGCCCCGTCTGATGCCGCACCTCGGCATCATCGACACCGTGCACGGCGTCCAGGACTTCTCCAAGCCGGACTACGGCACCCTGACCGCCCTCACCAACCAGTACGCGGCGATGCCCTCGCTGCACTTCGGCTGGTCCCTGTGGTGCGGGGTGGTCATCGCGGTCATCGCCCCCAGGTGGTGGATGAAGGCGCTGGGCCTACTGCACCCGCTGTTCACCGTGTCGGCCATCGTCGCGACGGGCAATCACTGGGTACTGGACGCGGTCGGCGGCGCGATGGTCGTGGCCGGGGGCCTCGGACTGTCCTATCTCTTCCAGGGGCCGCGGGCCGCACTCGAACCACACGGTCTTGCCGCCGCCGGGGCGCGGCTGGACGCCCCACTTGTCGGCGACCGCGTCGACCAGGAGGAGTCCGCGTCCGCCCTCCCCGTCCAGCGGCGGGTGGAGGGTGACAAGCGGCAGGTCGGGTGATCCGTCGGTCACCTCGACCCGTACGACCGACTTCCGCCGCTGCACCAGCAGCACGCAGCGGCGGTCGGGTACATGGCGTACGACGTTGCTGACCAGTTCGCTCACGCCCAGTTCCACGGCGTCCGTCAGGTCGGCCAGCCCCCAGTCACGGAGCAGGGAGCGCACGATGTTGCGCATGTGCCGCACGGAGTGCTCGCCCACGGCGAGACTCATGCGGTAGTGGGGAATGTGCAAGTTCACGCCACGAGGCTGACCTGCCGCGACTACGCTCGGCTATGGAACGGATACAACAGGTCCCGCCGTGGACCGAGTTGCGCGAGAGGGGAACCGTCCGTGACCCACATCAACGTACTCGACCCGGGGGCGTCGCCGCTCGACTTCTATGGCTTCGAGCTGCGCCGGCACCGGGAGGTCGCCGGACTGACACAACGCCAGCTCGGGGACATCCTCAACTACACGGGTTCGCTCATCGGCCAGATCGAAACGGCCCGCAAGTTGCCGACGCAGGAGTTCAGCGAACGGGCGGACGCGGCGCTGGAGACGGGCGGGTTGCTTTCGCGGCTGGTTGCGCTGGTGATGCGCAGCCAACTTCCGGCTTGGTTCCGGGAGGTGGCCGAGCTGGAGGCGCGGTCTACGGAGATCTCCGCCTTCCACACTCACCTGGTCCACGGCTTGTTGCAGACGCCGACCTACGCACGTGCCGTGCTCGGTGCGCTGGATCACAGCGACCTCGACGACCGCACCGCGGTACGACTGGCCCGCCAGCGGATCTTCGAAAGGGCCGGGCAACTGGTCTTCTGGATGGTCCTCAGCGAGGCCGCGCTGCACCAGGAGATCGGCGACGCGGAGACCATGCGCGGCCAACTGGCCCACTTGGCCTCGTTCGAGCACAATCCGCAGATCAACATCCAGGTGCTGCCGTTCTCTGCCGGGGCGCACGCGGGCCTGCAAGGCTCATTCGACATCTTCCGCTTTGAGAGCGACCCGGCCATCGTGTACACGGAGGGCTACGGCGGCAGCGGACATCCAACCGCCGACCGGGCCACCGTCAAGAAGTGCTCACTCCGTTACGATCATCTGCAAGCCGCCGCGCTGTCCCTGCGAGACTCGGCGGAGTTGATCCGGCACGTGATGGAGGACCGCTATGGAGAGCAACTGGCGTAAGTCCAGCTACAGCAGCGACCAGGGCGGCAACTGCGTGGAGTGCGCACCACTCGGCGGCCTGGGCTGGCGCAAGTCGACGTACAGCGGCGACGAGGGCGGCAGTTGCGTAGAGGTCGCCGAAACCCCCTGCGCCACCGTGGCCGTAAGAGACTCCAAGAACCCCGCAGGCCCGCATCTCGCCTTCGGGCCCGCGGTGTTCACGTCGTTCTTGGAGTGGGCTACCGAGAAGCGCATCTGAGCACCGCTCCGCAGACAGACAAGTAGCCGGGTCGCCCGGGGGTAAGACGCCCCCGGTCGATCCGGCCATGGTCCGGTCGACCGAGCCCGTGTGCTGGGCTGTGCCGGCTGTACCGGGAACGGCCCGAAGTGCTGTTCGCCCACCAGGACGGGGCAGCGGCCACGAGCGTGCTGGAGACCTCCGGCACCGCAGTGGTGGTCAAGGTTGGCGGCCATCGAGACCGCCGTGGCCCAGCACCCGGCCCCGGTGCACCACCGCGTGCCGGCCGAGCACCTAATATCGGGATGGTGGAGCCGGCCGAGGCCCGCGCGGAATCCGTGATCGAGCCGGCCCAGGAGCTGGTCCGGCGCCCGAGCCGGGCCGGGATCGACGACTACGGGCCGGTCTTGGGCGTGCTGGAGGACTGGCTGACCGCCCGCACCCTGCCGCACCGCCGCCAGCACGACGCGGCGGGCGAGCCGGTCGGGCTGCTGGTGGCTCGCCGCGGCGATGTTCTGCCACATCGCCGCCGACTTGCTGCCCCGCGCCGCTGATCTGCACGGCGGGCGCGCCGAGCTGCTGGACGATGACGAGCACACCGGCGGCATCGGTGGCGCCCGCGCCTACCTGGCCGACCCCGCTGCGGCTCGCCCGGCCGGGGCTGTGGCTCGCCCGGCCGATCGAGTCGGACCGTGGCCGGTGCCATCTCCCGTGCCGCGCACCTCGTACGCCTCCTGGACTCCGCCGACCTGCCCGGCGGCAACGGCGCCTCGGCCTTCGACGCCCACGCCGCCGAGACGCTCGTCCGCAAGGCGGTCGCCGAACTCGACGCGGAACTGCCCGTCGCGGCGCCCACCGAGGTCACCCCCGTCGCCAGTTGGCCGCCCTTCCGTCTGGCCGAGGACGAGCAGCCTGCTGCCGCCCTGCTGACCGCCGCCGCGGATGCGGGGCTGACAGTACGGGCGAAGACCGCGGGGCCGTCGAACATCGGCAACCTTCTGCACGGCATCGACGAGCGCGCCCACCTCGCCGAACTCCCCACGGTGTCCCATATTTCTCCCAGAAACCGTTTGACGGACGAGGGCCGACCACTGCTACATTTCCGGAGGCCGTGCGAGAGAGCGAGGAGGTGGTACCCGTGAACGCAGTATTGACATGGGTGCTCCCCTCCGGGGTCACGGTCGGGCGATAGACAGGTCGTCCGGGAGCGCCGTTGCAGTGCACTCCCGAAAGGCACGACCATGCATTTCACTTCCGAGCAACGCCTCGACGACGGCGTCCTCGAACGCGAATTCACCCTCGGTGAGATCCCCGGCATCCTGTGGACGCCCGAAGCCGCATCCACTTCCGCGCCGGTGCCTTTGATCCTGCTCGGCCACCCCACGCTCGGGTTGCGCAAGATGTACCCCCGACTGGTGGCCCGGGCCCGGCACTCCGCGGCGGAGGGCTTCGCCACGGCCACCATCGAACTCCCCGGGAGCGGCGACCGGCCCAGTTGGCCTGCCCTCGACCAGGCCCGCGCCGACCTGCGCCGGGCGATGCAAGCCGGCGAGCCGGTCAGCGACGGGATTGTCGACGCCCTCATCCTCCCGCTGGTCGACAAGGCGGTCCCGGAATGGCAGGCCGCGCTGGACGCCGTCCTGTCGCTGCCCGAGATCGGCGGTCCGGTCGGGTACTCGGGGGGAGTGATCTCTATCGGCATCCGGCTGGCGGTGGTCGAGCCGCGCATCGTGGCCGCCGGTCTGTTCGCGGGAAGTTTTGTACCTCGCGTCATGTTCGAGGAAGCCCGGCAGGTCACTATTCCGCTGCATGTCCTGCTGCAGTGGGACGACGAAGGTAACGACCGGCAGGCGGCCCTGGACCTGTTCGACGCCTTCGGCTCCAAGGAGAAGTCCCTGCACGCCAATATGGGCGGTCACACCGGAGTCCCGCAGTTCGCGGGGGACGCCGCCGCCCAGTTCTTCACACGGCACCTGAAGTGAGGCCGGGCCGTCAGACCGGCAGCAGAAGGTAGCTGATGCCGGCGGCATACTGCTCATCGAGGACGAGCCTCGGGCCGTTGACGAGCGGCGAACCAGGGGACAAGTGACCCGGAGCAGCTTTCAGACCGAAGAGGGCCCCTCGCCGGGACGCGGTGAGGGGCCGAGGGGGGCGTGCTGGGGACTACATGCCGTGGGTCCCGCGTTCCTGCCCCGCGTCGGGGTCCAGCAGCCGGCGGATGCGCTCGTACTCAGCGGCCATCTCCGGTGTGGCGAGGAAGTCGTCGAGGTCGGCGGAGACCTCGTGGTCGATTTCCTCGATGGAACGGATGGCGAGTTCGTACAGTTCGCCGCGCCGGTTCTGCTCCAAGTAGCTGTGCCAATGCGCCAACGCGCGGATGGCGGTGAGGACTCCGGGGTCCAGATCGTCTTCGACCAGGATGCCGTCATAGATCGCCGCGAGCGCGTCGTGCAGCTCGGCGGCGCTGATCGTCAGGACGTTCGCGCAGGCGGTGGTCAGCGCCGCACGCGCCTCTTCGGTGAGTTCGTCCTCGTCCGCACCGTCGAGCAGTTCCGGCCGCACCAGACGAGTGACCGTCTCCTCGCCGAAGGCACGAACGTCATCCTCGGTGGCCGCGACGATCATCCGGAGAACGTCCGCCTCAAGTTCGCTGTATTTCACGCCCGCAGCTTATTGCGGATGCCCGCTGCTCACCGAGCGCGTGAGCGAGTCAACGTCGCGGGTTAGGCTCACGCCTCTCACTGGAAGTCGACAGAAGGCCAGAATGAGCATCCATGTCTCGCGCTGTTCCTTTGGATACCGGCGCCGGGATCTCGTCCTCGAAGACCTGACGCTCGAACTGCCGCCAGGATGCGTCGTGCTCCTCGGCCCGAACGGCGCCGGGAAGTCGACGCTGCTGTCGCTCCTCGCATCCGCGCTCAGGCCCCGCGCGGGCAGCGTGACGCTCGGCGACCTCGACACCCGTAGGCGGGGAGATCTGAAGCGGTACCGACGGCAGGTCGGCTGGCTGCCGCAGCAGGTGACTCCCGTCCCGGGGCTGCGGGTCAGGGAGCAGGCGGCGTACGCCGGCTGGCTGAAGGGCCTGTCGCGGCGGGACGCATGGGACCGTTCTCTGGAGACGATCGAGCGGGTGGGACTGCGCGAGTTGGCCGAACGCTCCGCCGCCCAGCTGTCGGGAGGCCAGTTACGGCGCCTCGGTATCGCCCAGACGCTGGTGCACTCGGCGCGGGTGGTGCTGATGGACGAACCGTCGACCTGGCGCCCGGTCAGGTCGCCCAGGAGCGCCGGGCCGAGGCTGCCTACGCCGGCCTGGTCAAGGAAGAGGTGTGAGCATGCCGTGGCGCATCGTGCTGCGGGTGTCCGTCGCCCCCCGCATCGGCGTTCTGTTGATCCTTTGGCTGCTCGCCTACAGCGGCAATGTCACCGAACTGGTCACCGACGGGTACTGGGAGTCGGTTGCCGCGCAAAGCACTTCTCTGCTGGTCTGGACAGCACCGGCGGTGGCCGCCTGCGGCGCTTGGGAAGGACTGCGGGTCCGGCAGTCCCGGGCCCTGCAAGGGGCACCGGTGCGGACCTTCAGCAGCGTGTCACTCGCCGCCCTGACACCCACGCTCGTCCTGGGGGCCCTTGCGGTGGCGCTGGCCCTCGGTCTGCTGCTGCCGCAGGCCGCGGGCGCTCCCGGCCGCAGCGTTGTGGCCGTACTCGGTCTCGAACTGCTGGTCGTCGCGGCGCACACCGCCGTCGGATATGTCATCGGGCTCAGCCTGCCCCGGCTGCTGGCCGTTCCTGTGGCGCTGGTGGGCAGCTTCGTGTGGATGGCCTACCCGGCGGCGATGAACGCCTTCTGGGTCCGGCAGCTGAACGGTGCGAACCTCGCCGAGTGCTGTGCGCTCGACCAGGTAGCGGCGCCCCGCAGCGTTCTGGCACCCGCGCTGGTCTCGATCGGCCTGCTGCTGGCCGCCCGGCTGGTGACGGTACGGCAGTGGAGGGTGCGCATCCTGGCCCCCGTCGTTCTGGCCGTGGCCGTGACCGTCTCGGCGTGGATCGTCCATCCCCTCGGGTACAGCGCGGCCGAACCCCGGCCCACCGCCCTGCGCACCTGCTCGGACACACAGCCACGGGTCTGTCTGTGGCCCGAACAAAAGCATGTCGCCGCGGACATCGCCGCATGGGCAACGGATGCGCACACCCGGCTGGCCGCCATCGGCGTCGCCACCACTCCCGAACTGTCGCCGTGGTCGACGATGCCGACTTCCCATGACATTCGCTCCCTTGTCGCACTGAGCGCTGTACCCCAAGACATTCCGGCATGTGCCACGTCCGGTGAGTGGCCGGGAGGTAATGCTGTCGGGCCGCTCAGCGCCTGGCTCAGCCTGACCGCGGGAGCGGACTCCGAGGTCGTCGCATCCCGCTACGCACCAGAGGACGTCGAGGTCGCCACCCGCGTTCTCGAACGCCCCCGGCAGGCTCAACTGGCCTGGTTCCAGCGGAATGCGCAGACACTCCTCCGGTGCGACAAGCAGCCCGTCCTCGACCCCGCCCGCTTCTGAACGGCCATCACGAGCCGACCGACAGAGAGAAACGATCATGGACTGGTGGCTTCACGTGCGCCGGGTACCCGCGGTCTGCGCCGCCCTCGCCGCCTGCCTCGTCCTCGGCGCCGTCGCCGATTCCATCCAGATCCCCGTACCGGTCGTAGTCGGCGGACTCTCCTTCGCCTTCCCTCTGCCGTTCCTGCTGCCGCTCGCACCGGTGTGCCTCATCCTGTACGGACAGTCCCGGGGAGACAGCCCCATCGAAGCGACGGCCGTGCGACCGGTACGGCTGTGGGACACCGGGTTCATGACGGCCTGCGCCGTACTGACGCTCGCCGGAGGCGGGCTCGTATCGTCCCTGACCGGCCATGTCCTCGCCCCGGGCATGGCCCGCAACTTCCTGGGCTACCTCGGACTCGCCCTACTGCTGCGCACATTTACCAGCCCTCGTATCGCGGCCACGAGCGTTACTCTCTTCCCGATCGCCTGCGCGGCCTTCGGCGTTCACCACGGGACCCCTGCACGCTGGGCATGGCCCCTGCACGAACCCACCTACCTGCCGGCCTTCATCGAGGCCATCGCTTTGGGGGCCGCCGGACTGGCCGCTGCCGCTCTCCCGGTTACCGCCGGCCGCCTGGCTCAACCACCGGAGCAATGACTTGACGAGTCACGCGGTGTGCGGATGCCGAGTGAGGCGACCGTGTCGGCGGGGATGTCAGAGCCGTTGGATGATCGTGCCGGTGGCCAGTCCGCCGCCCGCGCACATCGTGATGAGCGCGAACTCCTTGTCCGTGCGCTCCAGTTCATGGAGTGCCGTGGTGATCAGGCGGGCCCCGGTCGACCCGACGGGATGCCCGAGGGCGATCGCACCGCCGTTGACGTTGACCTTCGCCAGATCCTGGTCGAAGACCTGGGCCCAGCTCAACACCACTGAGGCGAACGCCTCGTTGATCTCGACCAGGTCGATGTCCTTGAGGGTCATCCCGGCCTTGCCCAGCACGGCCTTCGTCGCGTCGATCGGCCCGTCCAGGTGGAAGTGCGGGTCGGCGCCCACCAGGGCCTGCGCGACGATCCGCGCCCGCGGCCGCAGCTTCAGCGCCCGCGCCATCCGCTTGGACGCCCACATGAGGGCCGCCGAACCGTCCGAGATCTGCGAGGAGTTGCCCGCGGTGTGCACGGCCGTCGGCATGATCGGCTTGAGCCGGGCCAGCGCCTCCAGGGACGTGTCGCGCGGCCCCTCGTCCTTGTCGACCAGCCGCCACATGCCCTGCCCGGCGTGCTGCTCCTCCTCGGTGGTGGGGACCTGCACGGCGAACGTCTCGCGCTTGAAGCGTTCCTCGGCCCAGGCGTTGGCGGCCCGCTCCTGGGAGAGCAGGCCCAGCGCGTCGACGTCCTCCCGGGTCAGGCCGCGGTGGCGGGCGATGCGCTCCGCCGCCTCGAACTGGTTGGGCAGGTCCACGTTCCACTCGTCGGGGAACGGCTTGCCCGGACCGTGCTTGGAGCCCGAGCCGAGCGGCACCCGCGACATGGCCTCGACGCCGCAGCTGATCCCGACGTCGATGACGCCGGCCGCGACCATGTTGGCCACCATGTGCGCGGCCTGCTGCGAGGAGCCGCACTGGCAGTCCACGGTCGTCGCCGCCGTCTCGTACGGCAGGCCCACGGTCAGCCACGCCGTACGCGCGGGGTTCATGGACTGCTCGCCGGCATGGGTCACCGTACCGCCGACGACCTGCTCGACGCAGTCGGCGGGGATGCCGGTGCGGCCCAGCAGTTCACGGTAGGTCTCGCCCAGGAGATAGGCGGGATGGAGGTTGGCGAGCGCGCCGCCGCGCTTGCCGATCGGGGTGCGTACCGCCTCGACGATCACGGGTTCCGCGGCCATGGGGAAACGTCCTCTCCTCGGTCACCCGCGCGGCGCGGGGCGTCCCGGCCCGGCCCGCCACGCAGAACTAGAACGCGTACCAGTTCTGTGTGCAGTTTGCTGACCGTCCGTCCGTCACCGCAAGAGGTCGCGCGCAATTGGGGTCGCTCTGCCCCTTGCGACTTGTAGAACCCGTTACTACCGTCGCGACGACCGGGATTTCCTGATGGTCCGTCAGAAATGGTGGGAGTGAGTCGCACATGCCCTGTCCCGCGCTGTCCGACGGGTTCGACTTCACCGACCCCGATCTGCTGCACCACCGCGTGCCGCTGCCGGAGTTCGCCGAGCTGCGCCGGGCCGAGCCGGTGCGCTGGATACCGCAGCCGCACGGCGTGGCCGGCTTCGCCGACGACGGCTACTGGGCCGTGACCCGGCACGAGGACGTCCGGTACGTCTCCACCCACCCGGAGATCTACTCCTCGTCCCTGAACACCGCGATCATCCGCTTCAACGAGCACATCGAACGGGACGCCATCGACGCGCAGCGGCTGATCCTGCTCAACATGGACCCGCCCGAGCACACCAGGGTCCGGCAGATCGTGCAGCGCGGCTTCACGCCGCGCGCCATCCGTGCGCTGGAGGACCGGCTGCGGGCCCGGGCGCACGCGATCGTCCAGGGCGCGCTGGCCCGCTCCGGGCCCTTCGACTTCGTCACCGAGGTCGCCTGCGAACTGCCCCTCCAGGCGATCGCGGAGCTGATCGGCGTGGCGCAGGAGGACCGGTCGAAGATCTTCGACTGGTCCAACAAGATGGTCGCGTACGACGATCCTGAGTACGCGATCACCGAGGAGGTCAGCTCGGAGGCGGCCATCGAGATCATCGCGTACGCCATGAACATGGCCGCCGACCGCAAGCAGTGCCCGGCCAAGGACATCGTCAGCACGCTGGTCGCCGCCGAGGACGAGGGCAACCTCAACTCGGACGAGTTCGGCTTCTTCGTGCTGATGCTGGCGGTCGCGGGCAACGAGACCACCCGCAACGCCATCACCCACGGCATGCACGCCTTCCTCACCCACCCCGACCAGTGGGACCGCTACAAGCGGGAGCGGCCGGAGACCGCGGCGGAGGAGATCGTCCGCTGGGCGACGCCCGTCAACGCCTTCCAGCGCACCGCCACGCAGGACACCGAGCTGGGCCGGCGGCAGATCAAGAAGGGCGACCGGGTCGGCCTGTTCTACGCCTCCGCCAACCACGACCCCGACGTCTTCACGGACCCGGACACCTTCGACATCACCCGCGACCCCAACCCACACCTCGGTTTCGGCGGCGGCGGCCCGCACTACTGCCTCGGCAAATCCCTGGCGGTACTGGAAATCAACCTGATCTTCCAGGCCATAGCCGACGCCATGCCCAACCTGAAACTCTCCGACACCCCCCGCAGACTCCGCTCATCCTGGATAAACGGCATCAAACAACTCCAGGTAACCGCAGCCTGACCACCCCAGCGGGGCACGACACGACGGGGCCGGCTTGTCGACTGCCATCGATGCGGTGCGCCCTGCAGCGGCGCGAGGAACTACGCGAGCAACCACGACGGCCCCGCGGCCGGGAACGCTGGTGGCTGCGCCATGCGGAAGGGGGCCGGGGCTGGCGCCCTGCAGGGGCGCGGGGAACGGCGCGAGCAACCACGACGGCCCCGCGGCCGGGGAGGCTGGTCCGCAGCTGGCTGCGCCACGCGGAAGGGCGCCGAGGTCAGTGCCCTGCAGGGGCGCGGGGAACTGCGCGCCCGGCCACGACGGCGCCGCGGCCGGGGACGGTGGGCCGCTGGGGTTGGCATGCCGCAGCCGCAGCCGCAGCCGCAGCCGCAGCCGCAGCCGCAGCCGCAGCCGAGCGGCGCCGGGGTCGCGCCCTGCAGGGGCGCGGGGAACTGCGCGAGCAACCACGACGGCGCCGCGGCCGGGGACGGTGGTCCGCAGGCGGCCGGCGCGGCGCAGTCGCAGCCGAGTGGTGTTGAAGCCAGCGCCGCGGCTCCGCGGGGAACGGCGCGAGCAACCACGACGGCGCCGCGGCTGGGGGACGGCGTGGCGCTGGGACGGTGGTCCGGCGGGCGCGGCCCGGCGCAGCCGAGTGGTGCCGCAGCCAGCGCCGCGGCCCCGCACGGTCAAAGATCAACGCGCACGCCGCACCTTGCGAGTCTGCGCCGCGGCCCGCTTGACCTCACGTGGGCCGGTCTTCTCGGCGATGGCGAGATGCCGGTCGGCCTGCACGGGATCCACGAGGCAGGAGCCGAGATGCAGGTGCGCCAGCGCGGAGACCGCAGGGTCGGCCGAGGTGGTGCCGACGGTGAGCAGTTCCACCACGCCGTCGGTCTGGTTCGCCTCCAGGCGGCCGACCGCGAGGTCCACCGCGGCCTTGGGCGCGTACTCGGGATGACCGGTGGCCCGGACGCGTTCGAGCAGGTCGCGTGACTCCTCGGCCGCAGCGGGGTCGCCGCTGTCCCTGAGCAGCCCGGCGAGGTTGAACGCCGCGCGCAGCGCGACGTTGGCGTGCGGGCTGTGCATCGCGGCGCGGTAATGGGCGGCCGCGGCGTCGCGCCGGCCGTTGCGGTCGAAGGTCAGGGCGAGTTCGAGCTCGGCGTACGCGGTGACCACGGGGTCACCGCAACTGGTCGCGGCGAGGAAGCTCTGTGCGGCCTCCCCCTCTTCGCCGGACCCCACACGCAGGAAGCCGAGATGGATGGCGGCGAGGCCAGAGGTGGCGCCGTTGCGGAGCATCATGGCCAATTGGTAGTTGGCGTCGGCGTCAGCCCACTTGCGGCGGGCTTGCAGCGCCATGCCCCGCATGAGAAGGACCTCGGCGGCGATGTCCGGGTCCGAGGACTCGCCCAGCCGCTGGATGGTCTTCAGCGCGTCCTTCGGCTTCTTCCCGACGATCTGCACCAGGGCGGTGACGAGTACGCCGGCCGCGCGCAGCTTCCCGTCGTCGGAGGTGGCGAGGCGCGCCGCGAGGGCGGCGGCCTGCTCGTCCCCGTCGACGTCGACGAAGGCACGCGCGAGTGCGAGGACGCCCGCGAAGTCGAACAGGTCAATGCTCTCGTCGTGGAGCAGCTCGCCCGGATCAGGCAGCCTCAGCGGCCCCGGAAGACCGCCGCCCCCGCCTTGTGCGCCACTCACCACGCCACCTCCCGCGTCTCCCCCGGCGCCCTGACCGAGGCGCACCACCAAAGTGCCACCCCGCCCGCCCGTCACCGGTCCATGATCTGCCTACAGACCGCAACCGTACCCGCCCCCAACGGTCGGCCGCCGTTCCGTACCCTGACCGACGACCTCTTCCATGTAGAGGTCACCAACCAGCAGGAAGGTTCCACTGACCATGGAGCTTCTCGCCGAACACAACGTCACCGCCACCCCTGGCCGCTGCGTTGTGGAGGTGTATGACGCAGACGCCTACCTCGGCGACGAA
This sequence comes from Streptomyces sp. NPDC102462, assembly GCF_044765425.1. Taxonomy (NCBI): domain Bacteria; kingdom Bacillati; phylum Actinomycetota; class Actinomycetes; order Kitasatosporales; family Streptomycetaceae; genus Streptomyces; species Streptomyces sp. NPDC102462. Next base: position 16,365 of record NZ_JBIWKB010000058.1, read on the forward strand.
GCCGCTCTGGACGCAGCCGAGATACGGGTGGTGGCCGGCAACGGCTACCACCCGTATCTCCTCAGCCTGCAACCCGACATGAAGGTCCAGATCACGATCCGCATCTGGGACACACCACCCGCCCCGCCCGCCGAGGCCGAAGGCCACACCGACATCAGCCTCGAATCCGAAACAGGCATCCTGGTCATCGGCCAACTCGACCGCGGACCCGCAGGTGATGTCACCCTGCCCCGCCCCGGTGTCTACGAAGGCCATGCCTGGTGGGAGAACCGGCAAGCGGCCGCCGACTACTACGCGACCACCCTTGACCACCTCACGGACGACGCCTTCGAAGACCACCTCGCCCAGGCGTGGAGCAACAGCCCGGTCACGGAACGCTACGTACTCGACCTGGCCTACATCCGCGCCCCCGAACCCGTCGAGGAAGACGATCTTTAAAGCCCGCGCCAATCCGCATCCCCATGGCCAACAATGCGCGCGTCACGCCCCCGCACCGGGTGGGGTGCGGGGGCGCGGGCGGGTGCGGGAAGTGGCTCAGTACCAGCCGTGGGTCTGCCAGAAGTTCCAGGCGGCGGTGGGGCTGCCGTAGCGGGAGTTCATGTAGTCCAGGCCCCACTTGATCTGGGTGGCCGGGTTGGACTTCCAGTCGGAGCCGGCGGACGCCATCTTGTGGGCGGGCAGCGCCTGGACCAGACCGTAGGCGCCGGAGGAGCGGTTGGTGGCGTTGACGTTCCAGCCGCTCTCGCGCTCGACGATCTTGCTGAACGCGTTGTACTGCGCGGCGTCCGGAATCATCTGCTTCGCGATCGTCCGGGCCGAGGAGTCCGCGGCGGGCGCGGCCTGGGCGGGCGACGAGGTCAGCACCATGCCGGTGGTGGCGGCGGCCACGGCGGCGACGGCGAGGGCCTTCTTGGGGGCGGCGAAGCGACGGACGAACGAGACGGACACGGAGAACCTCTTGCGTTGGGGACGGGGGGCCGCTCGGTACGCGTCACCTCCGCGTTCGGTGGTGTGGGCGTACGTCGGCGCCGCGACCCGGGTGGGTGCGTCGGCGCCTGGCGACGGGATCCAGAGAAACAGGCCGGAAACTTGTCCGCAATGACCCCTTTTACTAGTTGTGGCCGCATAGGCGGGAAAGGTCGTTTGTGTGACCTGGCTCGCACGGCGCAGGTCAGCGGGGGGTGCACCGACGGACATATCGGACAAAGCGGCCTGCTATCCGGCTTCGTAGGTGACCTGCGTCATGTGGGGCGGCTCACCGCACCGCCGACCGTCCGCGCACGAACGCTCACCCAGAGGTCAACGGCCGGGGGCATCGAATGTGACCGCGGTCTCGAACGCGGCCCGCCGGGTGGCCCGGCGCAGCGCCCGCAGCAGCGCCGGGCCGAGGACGAGGGTCAGCAGCACCGTGCAGACGGCCCGGCCCAGGTCCCAACCGAGCGACGTGGCCAGGCAGTAGGCGACGAACCGGGCCAGGTTGGCGGGGACCGCGGCCTGCGGGTCGAAGGCGATGTTCGAGGCCAGGGCGCCCATGAAGGGCCAGCCCGCGAGGTTCATGACGGTGCCGTAGGCGAACGCGGCGAGGAAGCCGTACCCGGCCAGCAGCGCGAGTTCGGCCCGCCCGCGCAGCCGGTCCGGGCCCGGGAGCAGGCCCGCGCCCATCGTGAACCAGCCCATCGCCAGCATCTGGAACGGCAGCCACGGCCCCACCCCGCCGGTCAGCAACGCGGACGCGAACATCGTGAGCGAGCCGAGTACGAAGCCGAAGCCGGGGCCCAGGACGCGTCCGCTGAGCACCATCAGGAAGAACATCGGCTCGATCCCCGCCGTACCCGCGCCGATCGGCCGCAGCGCCGCGCCGGTCGCGGCCAGCACGCCCAGCATGGCCACCGCCTTCGGGCCAAGACCCGACTCGGAGATCGCCGCCGTGACGACCGCGAGCAGCAGCACCAGCAGGCCGGCGAACAGCCACGGCGCGTCCTGCGCATGAGCGCTGATCCCCGACCCGGGCGAGGCGAGAAAGGGCCACCCGAAGGCGACCACTCCGACGGCCCCGACGAGCCCGAGCGCGGCAACGGAACGGGGCCCGATCCGTACGGCCCTGGCCTGGGGGGTCTGCGCCGTCATGCCAGCGCCTCCCTCACCTGGGTCACCGTGAGCCACTTCTGCGGGGCGAGGATCTTGGTGACCTGGGGGGCGAAGGACGGCGAGGAGACCACGATGTCGGCGGTCGGGCCGTCGGCGATCACCTCACCGTCGGCGAGCAGCACCACCCGGTGCGCCAGCTCGGCGGCCAGCTCCACGTCGTGCGTGGCCAGGACGACCGCGTGCCCCTCGGCGGCGAGCCCGCGCAGCAGCGCGACCAGGCGGGCCTTGGCCGCGTAGTCCAGGCCGCGGGTCGGCTCGTCCAGCAGGAGCAGCGGCGGACGGGCGGCCAGCACCACGGCCAGCGCGAGCGCCAGCCGCTGGCCCTCGGACAGGTCACGGGGATGCGTGTCGTCGGTGATCCCGGGCAGCAGCTCCGACACCAGCGCACGGCAGGTACCGGGCTCGGCACCCGCGTCCCGGTCGGCGGCGGCGCACTCGGCGCCCACGGTGTCGGCGTACAGCAGATCCCGAGGCTCCTGCGGAACCAGCCCCACCCGCCGCACCAGTTCGCGCGGCGGGGTGCGATGCGGGACGGCTCCGCCGACCTGCACCCTGCCCCCGCTCGGCTCCACCAGCCCGACCAGGGCGTTGAGCAGCGTGGACTTTCCGGCCCCGTTACGCCCCATCAGAGCAACGATCTCCCCACGACCCACTGTGAGATCAACCCCCCGCAGAGCCTCAACCCGCCCCCGCCACACCACCACCCCCCGCACCGAGGCTATTTCGACCGACGGCTGTTCCGCGCCCCGAAGGGACGCGGGGAACTGCCCGCCTGTTTCGGCCGACGGCTGTTCCGCGCCCTGAAGGGGCGCGGGGAACTGCGCGAGCGACCCCGACGGCGCCGCAGCCGGGGGGTGGCCGGTCACGGACGGCGGGTCCGCGCCCGCACCGTCCCCGTCGCCTGTTCCGGCCGACGGCTGTTCCGCGCCCTGAAGGGGCGCGGGGAACTGCGCGAGCAACCCCCGCGGCGCCGCAGCCGAACGACGCCGCATAAGTCGAGGCCAGCGCCGCGGTGCCGCGGGCAACGACGACGGCGCCGCAGCCGAACGACGGCCAGTCGCAGGCGGCGGGGCTGTAGGGGCGAGGTCAGCGAGCCGTACCCGAAGCCGCCCAGCCCAGCGCCGCGCCTCGCGGACAGTGAGCGGCAACGGCGACCACCCCGCCAACCGCCCCAGATCCACCACCGGCGGAAACACCGGAGACACCGCCATCACCTCAGCGGGAGCGCCCAGCACGGGCGCACCCCCCACCGAAGGCAGCAACAGCACCTGATCCGCGTACTGAATCACCCGCTCCAGCCGATGCTCGGCCATCAGCACCGTCGTCCCCAGGTCATGCACCAGACGCTGAAGCACCGCCAGCACCTCTTCCGCGGCGGCCGGATCCAACGCCGACGTCGGTTCGTCGAGGACCAGCACCCGTGGGTGCGGAGTGAGCACGGACCCGATCGCGACCCGCTGCCGCTGCCCACCGGACAACGTGCCGATGGCCCGGTCCCGCAGCTCCGCAAGCCCCAGCAGGTCCAGGGTCTCCTCGACGCGCCGCCGCATCACGGCCGGCGCCAGCCCCAACGACTCCATGCCGTAGGCGAGTTCGTCCTCCACGGTGTCCGTGACGAAGTGCGCGAGCGGATCCTGCCCCACCGTGCCGACGACGTCGGCGAGTTCGCGCGGCTTGTGGGTACGGGTGTCGCGTCCCGCGACGGTGACCCGGCCGCGCAGGGTGCCCCCGGTGAAGTGCGGGACGAGCCCGCCGACCGCGCCCAGCACCGTGGACTTGCCGACCCCGGACGGCCCGACGAGCAGCACGAGTTCGCCCTCGGGCACCTCGAAGTCCAGCCCCTGGACGGTGGGTTCGACGGCACCGTCGTACGTCACGCTGACGTCCTCGAAGCGGATCACGACGGCTCCTTGGGGATCACGAGGGCTCCTTGGGGACCACGGCTGCGGGAATGAGGGCGAGGAGTACGGCCGCCGCCGGCCACAGCGGCAGCGTGGGCGCGGTGAGCGGCACGACCCCGGGGTGCAGCGCTGCCGGGTTCCGGGCCGCGGCCAGGGCGAGCAGCGCGGCGACCGCGGCACCGGACGCGGCGACCAGCCAGGCCCGCGCGTTCCACGGGTCGGGCCGGTACCGGGTGCGGGGCGAGCGCCGGCCGCCGAGGCGCAGCCCGGCGAGGGCCGCGACCACCCCGGCGAGCAGCACCGGCAGCCCGTAGGTGCCGCCCTCGGCGGTGAGCAGCCCGTACGTGCCGGCGCACACGCCGAGCAGGCCGCCCAGGGTGAGCGCGGCGGTCGTACGGCGGACGGCGACGGGGACGTCGGCGGTACGGCCGTACCCGCGGGCGTCCATCGCGGCGGCCAGCGCGACGGAGCGTTCCAGGGCGCCCTCCAGCACGGGGAGGCCGACCTGGAGCAGTCCGCGCACGCCCCGGTCAGGCCGTCCCCGCAGCCGGCGCGCGGCCCGCAGCCGCTGTACGTCCGCGATCAGGTTCGGCGCGAAGGTGAGCGCCACGACCACGGCCACGCCGATCTCGTACAGGGCGCCCGGCAGGGACTTGAGGAGACGGGCCGGGTTGGCGAGGGCGTTGGCCGCGCCGACGCAGATCAGCAACGTGGCCAGCCTCAGGCCGTCGTACAGCGCGAACACCAGTGACTCGGCGGTGACCCGGCCGCCGAGCCGGATGCCCTGCGCCCAGTCGGGCAGCGGGACTTCGGGGAGGGTGACGAGGACGTGCGTGCCGGGGATCGGCGAGCCGAGGACCACCGCGAAGACGAGGCGTACGACGAGGACGGCGAGCGCCAGCTTGGCGAACGCCGTGTAGGACCGGGCCCAGGGCGCGGAGCTGCGCCGGGCGGCCACCACATAGCCCGCCGCCGCGACGAGCAGCCCGAGCAGCAGCGGATTGCTCGTCCGACTGGCCCCCACCCCGAGCCCGAGCGCCCACACCCACCAGGCCCCGGGATGCACCACGCCCCGCCGCCTGCCGCCACCCACCGGCACCGACCGCTCTGCCGTGCCGGGCACGCGGCGCGCCGCCAGACGGTCGGTGCGGTCACGCATTGCGGCGTCGGCGGGACTGCCAGACAGCTGCCGTGCCGAGCAGGACGACCGCCGCCGCGCCCGCCCACAGGCCGATCGACGGGCCGCCGTCCTCGGTGGCCGCGGGCCGCTTCGCGGCGGACGTCGGCCGGTCACCGGCGGACGCCACCTGCTCGCCGCAGCCCTTGCGCGGGTATCCGGCGATCGCACACAGCAGGGCGTTGGCGTCGTAGCGCAGCGGCCCCGCGACCGCCGCCAGCGCCTGGGCGGTCGTCGCGTCGGGCGCGACGGCCGCGCAGGCGGTCCGCGCCTTCGGCGGTGTCTCGCCGTCGGCCGCGTCCGCCGCCGTACCGAAGTCGAGGACCAGCGCCACCCGCTTGCGGCCCTCCCGCTCCGGAGTGTGCGCGCAGATCGTGTCGAAGTCCGCCGTACCGCGCGGGCGCGTGGCGTCGCCGGAGTCCTCGCTCACCGCGAACCGGAAGCCCTGCACGGCGCCGTCGGCGGGGCGGGCCGTCGACGGGCCCTCGGTGGCGTACGTCCACTTGTCGCCCGCGCGGTCCCAGAAGGACCAGTACCGGTAGCCGACGGCCTGCGCCTGACCCGCCGCGCCCCACACCAGGAGCGCGGCCAGCAGCAGGAGCGCGCCGCGCCGCACGCCGGTCACAGTTGCTGCTGCTTTCTGCGGCCGCTGAGCAGGAAGCCGATGCCGGCGCCCGCGGCCAGACCGGCGCCGACCATCCACCACACACCGGCGCCCGAGCCGCCGTCGTCCTTCTCGCCGGACGCGTCGGCGGCCTTCGTCGCCTCGGCGGTCTGCGGCGCCGGGCCGGTCGCGTTGAGCGCCCGCACCAGGTCCGTACCGCCGAAGTCCCGCGGGTCCGCGCCGGCGGCGTGCGCCGCGAAGATCAACTGGGCGTACCCGGCCGGACCGCTCTGCTTCGCCCAGGCCGCCGCGTTCTTCTCCAGCCACGCCAACGGCTTCGCCGCCCGCTGCGCACCGCCCTGCGCGGCGAGCGCGACGACCGCGTCGGCCGTGTTGCCGTAGTCGGGCTGCTCGGGGGCGCCGGCCAGCGCGGAGGTGAGGTGGCCGTCCTCGGCGACGGCGCGGGCGAGATACGACGCGCCGTTGGCCGCGGCCTGTTCGGGAGTAAGCCGGTCCGCGTCCACGCAGCCCGTGCCGGACTCCTTGGACTCCTTGCCCGCCTTCGCGTCGAGGCCCGCGCCGAGCACGCCGACCACGGCCGCCGCGGTGGCGTCCGCGTTGGCGGCCAACGCGCCCTTCTTGTCCGGCTGATAGGCGAAGGCGCCCTTGCTGTCGCCGGTGCAGGGCAGGGCCAGCTTCAGCAACGCGTCGTACGGCGACTTGCCGCCCTTGGTGACCTCAGCGGGCCGCTCACCGGCCGCCGCGAGCGCGCCGATGACCACGGCCGTGGAGTTCGCGTCGCTCGCGCCGCCCGGGGCGTAGGCCCAGCCGCCGTCCTCGTTCTGCACCGACTTCAGCCATGTCACCGCCTTGCCGGTGGCGTCCTCGTGCCCGCCGACCGCCACCAGCGCCTGGACGGCGGCGGCCGTGCTGTTGGTGTCGGTCATCACCTTGGCGTCGCAGGCCCGCGTGGGCTCGGCGCGGAACGCGGCGAACGCGCCGTCCGCGCACTGCTGTCCGGTCAGCCAGTCGATCGCCTTGGCGGCGGGCGTCACGGACACCGTGCGCTGCGCGAGCAGCGCAAGCGACTGCCGCCAGACGCCGTCGTACTTCGGGTCCGAGTCGCCGTACAGCCCGGACGGGAGCACCGTCGACGGGGACGGTGACGGGCTTGCGGCCAGGGCGGGCGCCGCGGCGGCGAGCACGCCGACGGCAGCCAGGGCCGCTGCGCTGCGGCGGACGTTCATGGTCGGCGGGTGCCTCTCTTCGCGGGTCGGTTCGCGAGGAAGCCGGGCAGCACGGGACACCCCGGGCGGCTCGGGCCCCGTAAACCTCGACGGTGCCGTGCGGGGCGGGTGCCGACGCACGTGAGCCGGTCAACGTTCCGCCCGGGGCAGTCCGGCTCACCGGCCGCGGACGGCCGGTTCACGGTTGCGGGTCAGCGCCGGATTCCCACCGGCTTCCCCCCAAACGAACAAGAAGACGCCCACCCACTCTACCGACCCCCTCCGGCCTCCTGACGCCCACGTCAGCGGCAGCCCCCTGAAGGGGCGCGGGGAACTGCGCGACCAGCCACACCAAACCCGCACTCGCCCACAGACAATTCGAGGCACCCCCGTGGCTTTGACCCACCGGCGCCGGCCCTCGCCCCATAGGGGCGCGGGGAACTGCGCGACAAGCCACAACGCACCCGCACCCGCCCACAGGCAAATCGAGGCACCCCCGTGGCTTTGACCCACCGGCGCCGGCCCTCGCCCCATAGGGGCGCGGGGAACTGCGCGACAAGCCACAACGCACCCGCACCCGCC
>NZ_JBIWKB010000058.1:24099-43079 GCF_044765425.1 Streptomyces sp. NPDC102462
GCCCGACGGCAAACCGCGGCACCCCAGTAGGCGCACCAGGCCCAAACAGCAGGCGCACCAGGCCCAAACAGCAGGCGCACCGAGGCGAGGCGAACCGTTCACCCGGCCCGTACGTAAGCCACCGGCCAGGTACCCGGTACCGCTTCAACCCGCCCCCCCTTGACCAGACGCCGCAGGTGCGCCTCGGCCTCCGACACGGCGATGTTGCGGGACGGAGCCGGAATCTCGGCCCAGGGCCGGTTCCACGACATCCGCTCGGCCAACTGCCACGGAGTGAGCGGTACGGCGAGCAGCGCCAGCAGCCCACCCAGCCGTTCCTCATGATGCGCAAGCAACTCCCGCACCCGACCGCCCGCGTCGGCGAACGCGTACTGATGGGCGGGCAGCACCTCGGCGGGGGCGAGCCGGCCGACCCGTTCCAGCGAGTCGAGGTAGTCCCCGAGCGGATCGGTCACGGTCGGCTCGTTCGGGTCCTCGTACAGCCCGATGTGCGGGGTGATCTCCGGGAGCAGATGGTCGCCGGAGAACAGCCGGCCGTGGCCGGGCAGCCCAAAGGGGTGCTGCTCCTCCAGATGCAGACAGACGTGGCCCGGCGTGTGCCCCGGCGTCCAGACGGCCCGCAGCCGGCGGCCGGGCAGGTCGAGGAGGTCGCCGGGGACGATCTCACGGTCGGGCAGGGCGGGGGACAGCCGTGGCACGGAACGGGGGGAGCGCAGCGGAGCGAGATGGTCCTCGGGTGCGCCGGCCGCCGCGAGCTTGGCGCTCATGTAGCCGAACCAGCGCTCGGGGCGGGCCTCCCGGGTGCGCCGTACCACCGCCGTGTCGGCCGCGTGCATCGCCACCCAGGCGCCGGACGCCTCCCGCACCCGCCCGGACAGCCCGTGGTGGTCGGGGTGGTGATGGGTGATGACGACGCCGTGCACCTCCCGCACGGACGTCCCGCAGGCGACAAGGCCCGCGGTCAGCGTGTCCCACGACCCGGGGTCGTCCCACCCGGTGTCGACCAGCACCGGCCCGCGGTCGGTGTCGACGACGTACACGAGCGTGTGCCCCAACGGATTATCCGGAATGGGCACAGCCACGCCCCACACACCCCCACCGTGATCAAACGTCTCCACCATCGTCCGTCCTCCCCGCCCATGACCATTGCCCACTATAACTAGAACTGGTATCAGTTCTGAAACAGCGTCAGGAAACGTGCCGCAGGAGGCAGTCGGGCATGACCGAGCTCGTGGAACACGGACAGCTGTTCATCGGCGGGGAGTTGACCGACCCCCGGGGCGAGGGTGTCATCGAGGTGGTCTCGCCGCACACCGAGGAGGTCATCGGCCGGGTGCCGCACGCGTCGAGGGCCGACGTGGACCGGGCGGTGGCCGCCGCGCGGACCGCGTTCGACGAGGGGCCCTGGCCGCACACGCCCCTCGACGAGCGGATCGCGGTCGTCACCCGCATCAAGGACGGCATCGCCGCCCGGCACGAGGAGATCGCCCGAGTGATCTCCGCCGAGAACGGGTCGCCGTACTCGTGGAGCGTCCTCGCGCAGGCGCTCGGCGCGATGATGGTGTGGGACGCGGCGATCACCGTCGCCCGCGGCCACACGTACGAGGAGACGCGCGACGGGGCGCTCGGGAAGATCATGGTGCGGCGCGAACCGGTCGGCGTGGTCGCCGCCGTGGTCCCGTGGAACGTCCCGCAGTTCGTCGCCGCCGCCAAGCTCGCGCCCGCCCTGCTGGCCGGCTGCACGGTGGTGCTCAAGCCGTCACCCGAGTCCCCGCTGGACGCCTACATCCTCGGCGAGATCACCCGCGAGGCCGGGCTGCCCGACGGCGTGCTGTCGATCCTGCCCGCCGACCGCGAGGTCAGCGAGTACCTGGTCGGGCACCCCGGCATCGACAAGGTCGCCTTCACCGGCTCGGTGGCCGCGGGCCGGCGGGTCATGGAGGTGGCCGCCCGCAACCTCACCCGCGTCACCCTGGAACTCGGCGGCAAGTCGGCGGCCGTCGTGCTGCCGGACGCGGACGTCGAGACCGCGGTCGCCGGCATCGTCCCGGCGGCCTGGATGAACAACGGGCAGGCGTGCGTCGCGCAGACCCGCATCCTGCTGCCCCGCTCCCGCTACGACGAGTTCGCGGACGCCTTCGCGCGGGCCGCGAGCGCGCTCACCGTCGGCGACCCGCTGGACCCGGCCACCCAGGTCGGCCCGCTGGTCGCCCGGCGTCAGCAGCAGCGCAACCTCGACTACATCCGGATCGGCCAGGAGGAGGGCGCCAAGATCCTCACCGGCGGCGGCCGGCCGGCGGGCCTGGAGCGCGGCTGGTACGTCGAGCCGACGCTCTTCGGCGACGTCGACAACTCCATGCGGATCGCCCGCGAGGAGATCTTCGGACCGGTCATCTGCCTGCTGCCGTACGGCGACGAGTCCGAGGCGTTGAAGATCGCCAACGACTCCGAGTACGGGCTGTCCGGCAGCGTGTGGACGGCCGACACCGCGCACGGCATCGAGGTCGCCCGGCAGGTGCGTACCGGAACGTACTCGGTCAACACCTTCAGCCTGGACATGCTCGGCCCGTTCGGCGGCTACAAGAACTCCGGTCTGGGGCGGGAGTTCGGACCCGAGGGCTACGACGCCTACCTGGAGCACAAGATGATCCACCTGCCGGCGGGCTGGGAGGCGTAGGCCATGGGCGACCGCTGGCACATCGAGGTCGACCGCTCCCTCTGCATCGGCTCCGCCCAGTGCGTCCACCACGCCCCCGACGGCTTCCGTCTCGACACCGCGCGCCAGTCCCGGCCCGTCGAGGCGGACACCGACGCCAACGAGCAGGTGCTGGCGGCGGCGGAGAGCTGCCCCGTGGAGGCCATCGTGATCACGCTGACGGCGGGCGGGGAGCCGGTGTTCCCACCCGAAGAGTAAATTTTTCCCTTTCGGGGGGTTCCATCTTGTATGTGTGGTTCTATCCTGTAAGTGGCCTACGAGGCGAGTGAGGGAGTTCGACCGGAGTAGCCGACTCGGGCGTGACGCGCAAGCATCCGCCGGGGCCGACGTCGACGGTCGGGCTGAGAGGCCGGAAGGCAGCGGTTGGGCCGGAAGGCGACCTCCACTACCTGATCCGGACAATACCGGCGAAGGGAACCCGTCTCGTAGGTTTTACTTGTGCCGCCCCTCGGGGGCCGTCAGGTCGATCAGTCGGCACACCGTCTCGATGTCGATCTTGACCTGGGCGATGGAGGCGCGGCCCGACAGCCAGGTGATCAGCGCCGAGTGCCAGGTGTGCTCGATGACGCGGACCGCCGACAACTGCTCCGGGGTGGGATTCTCCAGCCCCATCGCGTCCAGCACGATCGCCGTGGTCTGCCGGGACACCTGGTCCACCTCGGGGCTCACGCTGCGGTCCGCGAAGGTCAGGGCGCGCACCATCGCGTCCGCCAGATGCGGCTCGCGCTGAAGGGCGCGGAAGGCCCGCATCAGCGTCTCCGCGACCCGCTCGGCCGCCGTGTCGCCCGTCGGGGGCTTGCGGCCCAGCGTGCCGTGCAGATGCTCCAGCTGGGCCTGCATCGTGGCGACCAGCAGATGCACCTTGGAGGGGAAGTAGCGGTAGAGCGTGCCGAGCGCCACCTGGGACGACTCGGCGACCTCCCGCATCTGCACCGCGTCGAAGCCGCCCCGGCTGGCCAGCTGCGCGCTCGCGTGCAGGATCCGGCGGCGGCGGGCCTCCTGCCGCTCCGTGAGGGGCGACGAGGCCGGCTGCCTCGATGGGGCGGCGCTCGCGTCCGCCTTGGCTTGCGCAGGCATGGGTCCCGCTCCGTGACTGTCGGTGAAGACTGCTGATCGCACAGCATGGTAGGGCGGCCGTGGCGTGAATCACCCGGACCGGTGCTCACAGCACCCCTACCTGCCGGTAGATTCAGAGCTCCTTGAACGATCAAGTCTGAAACTTGTTCTAGATTAGCGTCCCGGCGTAATCTCGCGGGACACCGCAGGGAGAAGGGGGCCCAGAGTGACCGCTGAGGCCAGGGATGCGGGTGCTGAAGAGGACCCCGCAGCCGACGGCGGGCGACCGCTCCACATCGCGCTTCTCACCTACAAAGGGAACCCGTTCTGCGGCGGACAGGGCGTCTACGTACGGCACCTCTCCCGCGAACTGGCCCGCCTCGGACACCGGGTCGAGGTCATCGGCTCCCAGCCCTACCCCGTCCTCGACGAGGGACTGCCCGGACTCACCCTGACCGAACTGCCCAGCCTCGACCTCTACCGCCAGCCCGACCCCTTCCGTACCCCCCGGCGGGACGAGTACCGGGACTGGATCGACGCCCTCGAAGTCGGCACGATGTGGACCGGCGGCTTCCCCGAACCGCTCACCTTCTCGCTCCGCGCCCGACGCCATCTGCGCGCCCGGCGCGGCACGTTCGACGTCGTGCACGACAACCAGACCCTCGGCTACGGGCTGTTGGGCGACATCGGCGCGCCCCTGGTCACCACCGTGCACCACCCCATCACCGTGGACCGGCAGTTGGAGCTGGACGCCGCGGAGAGCCGGCGCCGCCGCCTCTCGGTACGCCGCTGGTACGGCTTCACGCGCATGCAGAAACGCGTCGCCCGCCGCCTGCCGTCGATCCTCACCGTCTCCGGCACCTCACGCCAGGAGATCGTCGACCACCTCGGGGTCCGCGACGACCGGGTGCACGTCGTCCACATCGGCGCCGACACCGACCTGTTCCGCCCCGACCCGTCCGTGCCCGTCGTGCCCGGCCGGATCGTGACCACGTCCAGCGCCGACGTGCCGCTCAAGGGCCTCGTCTTCCTCGTGGAGGCGCTGGCGAAGGTGCGCACCGAGCACCCGGCCGCGCATCTCGTCGTCGTCGGCAAGCGGCCCGAGTCCGGGCCGGTCGCCCAGGCCGTCGAACGGTACGGCCTGACCGGCGCCGTCGAGTTCGTCAAGGGCATCACCGACGCCGAGCTGGTCGATCTGGTCCGCTCCGCGCAGGTGGCCTGCGTGCCGTCGCTGTACGAGGGCTTCTCGCTGCCCGCGGCGGAGGCCATGGCCACCGGCACCCCGCTGGTCGCCACCACCGGCGGCGCGATCCCCGAGGTCGCCGGGCGCGACGGGGAGACCTGCCTGGCGGTGCCGCCCGGCGACGCGGGGGCGCTGGCCGCTGGGCTGAACCGGCTCCTCGGCGACCCCGGCCTACGCGCCCGCCTCGGCGCGGCGGGCCGCACCCGCATCCTCCACCACTTCACCTGGACCCGCGCGGCCGAGGGCACGATAGCCCACTACCGCGAGGCCATCACCCACGCCCCGCCCCCACCGGGTACCGGCTCTCCCGCTGGCGGGGCAGTTTCGCGGACTGGCGCTGCTGCCCCTCGCGGGGCGCCCGCGCCGGGTACCGGTTCGTCCGCTCGCGCGGCGGTTTCGACCGGTGATTCCCCTGAAGCCGGCGAAGCGTCCGGGTCGGGGACCGGTTCTGCCGCTGGCGGGGCGCCCGCGGCTGGTGCTGCTGCCTCTCGCGGGGCGGCTGCGCCGGGTGGCGGCCCGGCCGCTGGCGCGGCGCCCGCGTCGGGTACCGGTTCGTCCGCTCGCGCGGCGATTTCGGCCGGTGGTTCTTCTGACGTTGGTGGGGCGGCCGAGTCCGGGACCGGTTCTCCCGCCGACGCGGCGGCTTCGAGCGAAGACGCCCCGGCCCCTGCCGCGGCGCCCGAGCCGGGAACCGGCTCTCCTGCTCGCGCGGCGGGCTCGTCGGGGGGCGGTTCGGTTGCGGGCGGAGCGGTTTCGCCTCCTGCCGCCCCCTCCGCTCGCGGTGCGGCGGAGCCGGGTGGCGCTGCTGCCGCTCGTGGGGCGGCTGCGTCGGGTGGCACCCCTGCCGCTGCCGCGGCGCCCTCGTCGGGCACGACTTCGTCCGCTCGCGCGGCGGTTTCGGCCGGTGATTCTTCTGAAGCCGGCGACGCTGCCGGGTCGGGGGCCGGTGCTCCCGGTCGCGGGGTGCCTTCGCGGGGTGGCGGTTCTGCCGCTGGTGGGGCGCCCGCACCGCGGGCCACCCGGGCCGCTCGCGGGGCGGGCTCGTCGGGGGTCGGTTCGGTTGCGGGCGGAGCGGTTTCGCCTCCCGCCGCCCCCTCCGCTCGCGGTGCGGCCGAGTCGGGGGTCGCTCCTGCCCTCGTTCAGGGGGTTGCCGATGTTGAGATCGATTGTGAAAGCAGGGCTACGTGCTGACCGTTGACTTCAGTCGGTTTCCGCTCGCTCCGGGGGACCGTGTGCTGGATCTCGGCTGTGGGGCGGGGCGGCATGCCTTCGAGTGCTACCGGCGCGGCGCCCGGGTCGTGGCGCTGGACCGCAACGGCGAGGAGATCCGCGAGGTCGCCAAGTGGTTCGCGGCCATGCGGGAGGCGGGCGAGGCCCCGGCGGGCGCCACCGCCACGGCCATGGAGGGCGACGCCCTCGCGCTGCCCTTCCCCGACGAGTCCTTCGACGTCGTCATCATCTCCGAGGTGATGGAGCACATCCCCGACGACAAGGGCGTACTCGCCGAGATGGTGCGGGTGCTGAAACCGGGCGGCCGCATCGCGATCACCGTCCCGCGCTACGGCCCCGAGAAGGTCTGCTGGGCGCTGTCCGACGCCTACCACGAGGTCGAGGGCGGCCACATCCGCATCTACCGCGCCGACGAACTGCTCGCCAAGATCCGCGGAGCGGGCCTGCGGCCGTACGGCAGCCACCACGCCCACGCCCTGCACTCCCCGTACTGGTGGCTGAAGTGCGCCTTCGGCGTCGACAACGACAAGGCGCTGCCGGTGCAGGCGTACCACAAGCTGCTGGTCTGGGACATCATGAAGAAACCCCTCGCCACCCGGCTCGCCGAGCGCGCGCTGAACCCGCTGATCGGCAAGAGCTTCGTGGCCTACGCGACCAAGCCCCACCTGCCCCCGCTGCCGCGCAGCACACCGGCCGAGGGCACCGAGGCGGCCGCCCGGTGACCACGCCCCGGACAGAACACCTCGTCCTGCCCGGGATCCTCACCGCCGAGCAGGCCACCGCGACCGTGCGCGGCATCCTCGGCGTACAGCGGGAGGACGGCGCGATCCCCTGGTTCCGCGGGCACCACCTCGACCCGTGGGACCACACCGAGGCCGCCATGGCCCTCGACGCGGCCGGCGAGCACGACGCGGCGGAGCGGGCCTACACCTGGCTGGCCCGCCACCAGAACGACGACGGCTCCTGGTACGCCGGCTACGCGGACGGCGCCCACGACGACGTCACCGACCGGGCCCGCGAGTCCAACTTCGTGGCATACATAGCCGTCGGGGTCTGGCACCACTACCTCGCCACCGGCGACGACGCCTTCCTCGACCGCATGTGGCCGACCGTCCGCGCGGCGCTGGAGTGGGTGCTGCTGCTGCAACGGCCCGGCGGCCAGATCGGCTGGCGGCGCGAGCCCGACGGCACCGCGACCGCCGACGCGCTGCTCACCGGCAGTTCCTCCATCCACCACGCCCTGCGCTGCGCGCTCGCCATCGCCGAACAGCGCGAAGAGCCCCAACCGGACTGGGAGTTGGCCCTGGGCGCGGTGCGCCACGCGATCCGCAGGCACCCCGAGCGCTTCCTCGACAAGAGCCGCTACTCGATGGACTGGTACTACCCGATCCTGGGCGGCGCGCTGCCCGCCGAGGAGGCCAAGTCCCGTATGGAGGAGGGCTGGGACCGCTTCGTGGTGCCGGGCCTCGGCGTCCGCTGTGTGGTGCCCAACCCCTGGGTCACCGGCGGGGAGTCCGCCGAACTCGCCCTGGCTCTATGGGCGATGGGCGAGTCCGACCGGGCCCTGGACATACTCCGGTCCATCCAGCACCTGCGGGATCCGGCCACCGGCCTGTACTGGACCGGCTACGTCTTCGACGACGACACCGTCTGGCCCCGCGAACTCACCACATGGACGGCCGGATCCCTGCTGCTCGCGGTTGCCGCGCTCGGCGGCCACGAGGCCACCTGCGCCGTCTTCGGCGGCGCCCACCTACCCCACGGCCTCCCCCCCGACTGCTGCGCCTGAGCGGTCAGGCGCCCCAAAGGGGCGCGGGGCTGTATCGATATGCGGCTCCGCCGCGATGGGGGTCCCCCCTGTTCGAGCGAAGCCGAGAACTCGGGGGAGCGCCCAGCCACGACGGCGCCGCAGACAAATAACGGCACAGCGCGGCGCACCCAACGGAGCGCCCAGGCACAGCGCACGCGAACCGCGGCCAGCGATCAGTGTCGGTGCAGGCGGTTGGCGACGGCGTGGCCGACGAACAGGTAGACCACGGCGGCCAGGCCGTAGCCGGCCACCACGCGGGCCCAGGCCGCGTCGAAGGTGAACAGGTCGTGCGACCAGCCGGCCAGCCAGGCGGCGGTGTCGTGCACGAACTGCACAAGGTCGTTGCCCCGGTTCGCGTCCAGCAGGTACATCAGGATCCACAGGCCCAGGATGAAGGCCATGACATCGGCGACCACGGCGATGACCGTGCCCGCCCGAACGGTTCCGTTGCGGTGTCGAGGGGACATGAATCCCGCCTTGCCGGTCCTTCCACGGTGAAACACAGAAGGTGAAAACTGAACGGTCCTCGCCCGAGTGGCGTAGTCGGCGCCGGGGGGTGAGGCTGCCGGGAGAGACCTTTTTCCGGTCGGGACAGAACCGTCTGCTCGGGGAGAACATCCCGGAGGAAAACCCGTGACTGTACCGATGCGGCGCCTCGTCGTCGCACTCACCGTGTGCTGCGCCCTGCTGGCCGGCGCCACCGCCTGCGGGAGCGGCCAGACCGCGACCCGGGACACACACGCGGCGGTGATCGTCGCCGCGACGCCCAGTCCCACCACGTCCGCGGAGCGGCAGAAGTTCGCCAAGACCCGGTTCGTGGCGAACGCCGGACTCGCCGCCGGGGCGACGTACAAGTGGATCGTGAAGCCCGCCAGGGAGGGCAAGTTCAAGAAGGGCGCTCCGGGCCGCAAGAGAGCGCTGGTCAAGGCGGGGCTCGCGGGCGCGTTCTCGTACAACCGGCTGAAGGCGGCCGTGCGCAACGCCAAGGGCGATCCGGCGCTGGCCAAGGCCCTGGCCCCGCTCAGCGCGGGCATCGCCGGGCTCAAGGACCTGCCGGCCAAGCTGCGCAGGGGCGACGGCGCCAGCGATCAGGCGGCCGACTCCTACAGCACCGTCATCGGCCAGGTGAAGGACGTCGGCAAGAGCCAGGGTGCCGTGGTGCACGACAAGGTTCCGACCAACTCCCAACTGGTCAACGGCGCCAAGAGTTGAACCGGCGCCGACTCCCCTTCGAACGTGGGGAGTTGTCAGGGCTGGGAGTTGAGGTCCGCCAGAGTGCGCAGGGTGTGGGGGTCCGAGGTCAGGGCCAGCAGGTCCGTCACCGGGCCCTTGCGCCATGACTCCAGGCGTTCGGCGATACGTTCACGCGGGCCGACCAGGGAGATCTCGTCGGCGAACGCGTCGGGTACGGCCCGTACGGCCTCCTCACGGCGGCCGGACAGGAACAGTTCCTGGATCCTCCGGGCCTCGTCCGCGTACCCCATGCGGGCCATCAGGTCGGCGTGGAAGTTGCGGGCCGCGTGCCCCATGCCGCCGATGTAGAAGCCGAGCATGGCCTTGACGGGGAGCAGCCCCTCGGCGACATCGGCGCACACCCTGACCTGCGCCATGGGGGCGACCAGAAAGCCCTCGGGCAGGTCGTGGACGGCCGGTCCGTACACCTCGGGCCGGCTGGGCGCCCAGTACAGCGGCAGCCAGCCGTCCGCGATCCGGGTGGTCTGGGCGACGTTCTTCGGGCCCTCCGCGCCGAGCAGCACCGGCAGGTCCGGGCGCAGCGGGTGGGTGATCGGCTTGAGTGGCTTGCCCAGGCCGGTGGCGTCCGGGCCGCGGTAGGGCAGCGGGTGGAAGCGGCCGTCCGCGGCCACCGGCGCCGCCCGGCGCAGCACCTGCCGTACGACGTCGACGTACTCCCGGGTCGCGGTCAGCGGCGAGCGCGGGAACGGGCGGCCGTACCAGCCCTCCACCACCTGCGGTCCGGACAGTCCGAGGCCCAGCAGCATCCGTCCGCCGGAGAGGTGGTCCAGGGTGAGGGCGTGCATCGCGGTGGTGGTGGGGGAACGGGCCGCCATCTGGGCGACCGCCGTACCCAGCCGGATCCGTGAGGTGTGCGCGGCGATCCAGGCCAGCGGGGTGAACGCGTCGGAACCCCAGGACTCCGCGGTCCACACCGAGTCGTAGCCGAGCCGTTCCGCCTCCCGGGCCAGCGACACATGGTCCGCGCGGGGGCCGCGCCCCCAGTAGCCGAGTGCCAGACCGAGCCGCATACCGCCTCCTGACGGTCCGTCAGACAACGGGGTGACTGTACGGCAACGGCCCCCCGCCCGGAAGGGCGAGGGGCCGGATGCGACGGCCGTGGACCGGCGGCGGCTCAGCCGCGCTGGATGCCGGAGGTGTCCTGGAGCACGCCCCTGCGGCCGTCCTGGGTCTGCGCGACCAACTGCGCCCCGCGCTGCTCGACCGCCAGGTACCAGGTGCCCGGCGCCAGTTCGGCGATCGGGGCCGGCGAGCCGTCCTCGGCGAACAGCGGCCGCGGCACCGGCACCGCGAACCAGAACGGCGAGAACTCCGCGGTCTGCGCCTGCTGTTGCGGGGCCGGCGGCTGCTGGCCGTACGGCTGGCCCTGCTGCGGCTGCCCGCCGTACGGCTGCTGCGCGGCGCCCGGGTAGCCGTAACCGCCCTGGGGCTGCGCGCCGTAGGGCTGCGGCGCGGCCGGCTTGGGCGCCGGGACCAGACCGGCCTGCAGGGCGGGCACCAGCGGGGTGGCGATGGCCGCCGCCGCCATGACCAGGGTGGCGATGAGGGCGAGGACGAGACCGATGCCGGCGCTCGGGCCCTTGAAGTTGTTGCCCAGGTTGTCCCCGGCGCCCGCCGGGTCGAAGACGTTGCCGAGCGCGCTCCACGCGGCGAAGACCGTGAAGGCCACACCGAACGGAGCGAGGTCGAGGCCGGCCACCTTGGGGGGCTGCGGCAGCAGCCGGGTGACGACGAGGAGTGCGGCGCCGATGATCCCCGCGAGCACGACACTGAACAGGACCGGTCCGCTCGCCCACAGGCTCGGCAGGTCGATGTTGTTCGGTACCCCGTCGTACGAGTAGTTGTCGAGGAACGACGCGATGAACAGCAACACCGCTGCTCCGATCACCACGCCGTCGCCCCTAGTGAGGGAGCGGATATTCACTTCAGGTCCTTCGTAGGTCGTCTCGTCGTCAGTGGAGGCGTCGCTGTCACCGTGGCGCCCTCGGGGGCTGGTGCGAAGCGCGGGGGAGGCCCCTCATCGTAGGGCCGACCTTATCGTCCGTACGATCACGGTGTCCGCCCGGTGGGGTACGCGAGGCCCTACCCGCGCAGGAAACTCACGATTCCCCCAGAGATCCCCTCCGCGGCCTTCTGCCGCCAGGCTCCGCTGGTCAGCAGTGCCGCGTCCTTGCTATCGCGCATGTTGCCGCACTCGATGAAGACCTTCGGAACCGTTGACAGATTGAGACCGCCCAGGTCCTCGCGTGTGACGAGACCGGTGCCGCCGCCGACGTAGTTGGCCGGCGCGCTGCCCGTGGCGTGCACGAAGTTGCCCGCGATCCGCTCGCCGAGGTCACGGGAGGGGCCGACGATCGGACGGGTGTCCGCGCCGCCGGCGTGCACCGAGCCCGGCAGGATCACATGGAACCCGCGGTTGCCCGTCGCCGAGCCGTCCGCGTGGATCGAGACGGCCGCGTCCGCGTGCGCGGTGTTGCCGATCCGCGCCCGCTCGTCCACGCACGGCCCCCACGGGGGCTCGTCCCGGTCGTGGGTCAGCTTCACCGTGGCGCCCTGCTGCTCCAGCAGCGTGCGCAGCCGGTGGGACACGTCCAGGGTGAACTCCGCCTCCGGATAGCCGTCATCGGTGGCCGTGCCGGTCGTGTCGCACTCCTTCCGGCCCATACCGATATCGACCGTACGGTTGATTTCGGCTGTATGGCGGAAGTTGCCCAGATTATGGCCGGGGTCGATGACGATCACCTTGCCCGCGAGCGGCCCGGAGCCCGCGGGGCCCGTCCCCGCGGGCGTCGGCTTGGCGTCGTCGCGCGAGGCGGACCGGGAGGGCGAGGGGCCACCCGTCGACGGTGCCGAGCGCCCGGCGGACGCCGAGGACGTGGCCGCGGGGGGTGTGGACGGGCCGCCCGCGGCGGCGGAGCCGCCCGAGCCGCCCACCGTCTGGTACACGAGCCAGCCGAGCAGCGCGCCCGGCACCAGGGCGGCCAGCGCCACCGTGAGCGGGCGCCGGGAGCGACGCGGCTGCGGGGGTTCGAAGTCGGGGCCTACGTACGACACGGGTGCGACTCTAACGTCGTGCTCAGATCCCCGTCCCCGTTCGCCGCAGCACGCGCAGCGAACCGTGCGCCGTCACCTCGGTGAACGCGCCGGACTCCAGGGCCCTGAGCCAGATCCGGTACGGGGCCTGGCCGGTGAACTCGTCCACCGGATCGGGGAACACGTCGTGGACGGCGAGCAGGCCGCCCTCGGCCACCCATGGGGCCCAGCCCTCGTAGTCGGCGGTGGCGTGCTCGTCGGTGTGGCCGCCGTCGACGAAGACGAGCCCCAGCGGGGAGTTCCACAGGGCGGCGATCCGCGGCGAGCGGCCGACCAGGGCGATCACGTGCTCCTCGAGGCCCGCCCGGTGCAGTGTCCTGCGGAAGGCGGGCAGGGTGTCCATCAGGCCGATCTCGGGGTCGACCGTCTCCGGGTCGTGGTACTCCCAGCCCGGCTGCTGCTCCTCGCTGCCGCGGTGGTGGTCCACGGTGAGCGCGCTGACCCCGCATCGCCTCGCGGCGTCCGCGAGCAGGACCGTCGAGCGCCCGCAGTAGGTGCCGACCTCCAGGAGCGGCAGGCCCAGGCGGCCGGCCTCTACGGCCGCCGCGTACAGTGCCAGCCCCTCGTCCTTGGGCATGAAGCCCTTCGCCGCCTCGAACGCGGCCAGGATCTCGGGCTCGGGCGCGGCGCGCATGTGCTGCCTCTCGGGTTGGCTGGGGGTGGGGTTGGGGGTGCTTGCCTTGTCGGGTTTATGCGGCGTCGTTGTGGCTGGTCGCGCAGTTCCCCGCGCCCCTTTCGGGGCGCCTGGGCCGCCGGGTTTTCTGCAGCGCCGTTGTGGCTGGTCGCGCAGTTCCCCGCGCCCCCTGCGGGGCGCGTGCGCTGTCGGGTGTCTGCGGCGTCGTTGTGGCTGGTCGCGCGGTTCCCCGCGCCCCTTTGGGGCGCGGGGTGGGCGTGCTGGGTGTCAGGCGTTCACGGTGTCGGCCGGTAGGGGCAGGTCCAGGGTGATCGGTCGGTTGTCGCCCGTGTGGGTGGCGGAGGAGGCGTGGGGGCCGTGGCCCGTGGCGCGTGCCGCCACCACGTAGGAGCCCCCGGCGGGCACGGCCAGGGCGTAGCTGCCGTCCTCCGCGGAGAGGGTGGCGCCCGCCTGCCGGCCCCTGCGGTCGATCAGGGTGACCTTGGCGCGGGCGACCGGGGCGCCGTCGGCGTCCAGGACCCGGCCGCTGAAGCCGCGCAGCGCCCGCTCGGCGCGTTCCAGGTTGGCCTCCTCCTCGCTGCTCGCCCGCAGCCGCGGCCCGCGGTCGGGCTTCGGCAGGAACAGGGCCAGCGCGAGGCCCACCGCCACCGCGGCCGTCGCGATCAGGAAGGAGACGCGGAAGCCGTGCATGGTCGGGACCGCGACGCCGCCCACGGTGTGCGCCGTGTTGGCGAGCACCATGCCGATCACGGCGCTCGACACGGACGTGCCGATGGAACGCATCAGGGTGTTGAGGCCGTTGGCCGCGCCCGTCTCCGACGCCGGGACCGCGCCGACGATCAGCGCGGGCAGCGAGGAGTACGCGAGGCCGATGCCCGCGCCGAGGATCACCGCGATGACCAGGCTCTGCCAGGGGGCGCTCATCAGGCCCAGGCCGGCGCCGTAGCCGATCGCGATGATCATCATGCCGAGGATCAGGGTGACCTTGGGGCCGTACTTGGCGGACAGCCGGGCGTAGACGGGCGCCGTGAACATCATCGTCAGGCCGAGCGGCGCGACGAGCAGGCCCGCGGCGACCATCGACTGGCCGAGGCCGTATCCGGTGGACTTCGGCAGCTGGAGCAGTTGCGGCAGGACGAGCGAGACGACGTAGAAGGAGACACCGACCATGATCGAGGCGAGGTTGGTCAGCAGGACCTCGCGGCGGGCGGTGGTGCGCAGGTCGACGAGGGGCGCCTTGACGCGCAGCTCCAGCAGGCCCCACAGCACGAGCACGACGAGGGCCGCGCCGAACAGGCCGAGGGTGGTGCCGGACGACCAGCCCCAGTCGCTGCCCTTGGTGACCGGCAGGAGCAGCAGGACCAGACCCGCGGACAGACCGAGCGCGCCGGGCAGGTCGAAGGAGCCGGGGGCGCGCATCGGGGACTCGGGGACGACGAACAGGGTGAGGGCGATGGCGAGCACGCCGAGCGCGGCGGCGCCGTAGAACAGGGCGTGCCAGTTCGCGTGCTGGGCGACCAGGGCCGCGGCGGGCAGCGCGAGGCCGCCGCCGACGCCGATCGAGGAACTCATCAGGGCCATCGCCGAGCCGAGCCGTTCGCGCGGCAGCATGTCGCGCATCAGGCCGATGCCGAGCGGGATCGCGCCCATCGCGAAGCCCTGGAGCGTGCGGCCCACGATCATCATGAGCAGCTGGCTGGTGACCGCGCTGATCAGTGCTCCGACCACCATCACCGCGAGGCTGGATATGAGCATGCGCCGTTTGCCGTACAGGTCGCCGAGGCGGCCCATGATCGGGGTGGCCACGGCGCCGGACAGCAGCGTCGAGGTGAGGACCCAGGTGGCGTTGCTGGGCGAGGTGGCCAGCAGCTGCGGCAGGTCCTTGATGACGGGGACGAGCAGGGTCTGCATCACCGCGACCACGATGCCCGCGAAGGCGAGCACCGGGACCACGGTCCCGCTCGCGCTCCGGTCGGGCTGGTCGTTCGTGTGCGTCATGGACTGAGGCCTCCGGGCCGGAAGTGGAGAAGTGGTCGGTGAACCGCGCGGGATGGGTGTTCGGGGAACCTCGTATGCACGGGCAACTATTCCGTCCCTTCGGCTCCCTAACAAATCCTTGACCCTCTCATGGTGATGTGACGCGGTGTCAGGAAGTCGACGTGGGTCACCGGAGGGCTGGCTTCCTTGTGGAACAGGTTCTAATCTGACGGGCCATGAAGGCATATGTGGCCGGGGTCGGTATGACCAGGTTCGAGAAGCCCGAGACCCGTGCATGGCAGTACTGGGACATGGCGCGGGAGGCGGGCGGCGCCGCCCTCGCCGACGCCGGTATCACCTACGCGGAAGTGGAACAGGTTCCCGTCGGCTACTGCTTCCAGCCCTCCACGGCCGGCCAGCGCGCCGTCTACGAACTCGGCCTGACGGGCGTACCCGTCTACAACCTGAACAACAACTGCGCCACCGGCTCCACCGCCCTGATGCTGGCGCGGCACCTGGTCGAGGGCGGCGGCTGCGACTGCGTGCTGGCGCTCGGCTTCGAGAAGATGCGGCGGGG
Source organism: Streptomyces sp. NPDC102462 (assembly GCF_044765425.1). Lineage (NCBI taxonomy): Bacteria > Bacillati > Actinomycetota > Actinomycetes > Kitasatosporales > Streptomycetaceae > Streptomyces > Streptomyces sp. NPDC102462. Next base: position 39,690 of record NZ_JBIWKB010000058.1, read on the forward strand.
CGCGCTCGGCACCGGCGCCGACGGCGCGGACTTCGGCACCTCCCCGGTGGCCCGGCACTACGGCGTGCTGGCCGCCCGGCACGGCGTCGAGGCGACCCCGCCGACCGCGCAGATCTTCGGCGCCGCGGCCCGCGAGCACATGGACCGGTACGGCACGACCGAGGCGCAGCTCGCCGCCGTCGCCGCCAAGAACCACCGGCACTCCGCGCACAACCCGTACGCCCAGTTCCGGGACGTGTACGACGTCGCCGACGTGCTCGCCTCCCGCACCGTGCACCGGCCGCTCACCAAGCTCCAGTGCTCGCCGACCTCGGACGGCGCTGCGGCGGCGGTGGTGGTGTCCGAACGGTTCGCCGAGCGGCACGGGTCGACCGGGCTGGTCGAGATCGCCGGGCAGGCCATGACCACCGACACCGAGGAGTCCTTCGCCTCCGGCTCCTGTATCGACGTCGTCGGACAGCCGATGTCACGGGCCGCGGCCCGGCAGGCGTACGAACGGGCCGGGCTCGGCATCGAGGACGTCGACGTGGTGGAACTGCACGACTGTTTCTCCATCAACGAACTGCTCACCTACGAAGCGCTCGGCATGTGCGGACCGGGCGAGTCCGGCAAGCTCGTCGAGTCCGGGGCGACCACCTACGGCGGGCGGTGGGTGGTCAACCCGTCCGGCGGACTGATCTCCAAGGGCCATCCGCTGGGCGCCACCGGCCTCGCCCAGGTCGCCGAGCTGGTGTGGCAGCTGCGCGGCCGGGCGGGGGAGCGGCAGGTGGCCGGGGCGCGGGTCGGCCTCGCCCACAACATCGGCCTGGGCGGCGCCGCGGTGGTGACCGTCGTACGCGCGGTCTAGGACCGACGGCCGTACACCCACGTACGGGCGGTCCAGGACCGACGGCCGTACGGTGGACGGTGTAGGTCGGCCGACCCAGGCATACGTGGGCCGAAATCCCGATGCAAGGACCGTAACCGGCTTGAGAACATGACAGCCATGCTCGAAGCCGCGGACACCGCCCCGATACGCAGCCGGACCGCGCCCCCCACCTGGCTGGTGGTCGCCCTCGCCTGCGCCGGACAGTTCCTCGTCGTGCTGGACGTGTCCGTGGTCAATGTGGCCCTGCCGTCCATGCGCACCGACCTCGGGCTGAGCGGATCGGGACTCCAGTGGGTCGTGAACGCGTACGCGATCGCCTTCGCCGGTTTCATGCTGCTCGGCGGACGCGCCGGCGACCTGTACGGGCGCAAGCGGATGTTCCTCGTCGGGCTGGGGCTGTTCACGCTGGCCTCGCTCGGCGGCGGGCTCGCCCAGGACGGCTGGCAACTGCTGCTCGCACGCGCCGTGCAGGGGCTGGGCGCGGCCGTGCTCGCGCCCTCGACGCTGACCCTGCTGACCGCGGCCGTCCCGGAAGGCCCCGCCCGCGCGCGGGCCGTCGCCACCTGGACCGCGGTGGGCGCCGGCGGCGGCGCCGCGGGCGGCCTGGTCGGCGGGGTGCTGGTCGACGTGCTGTCCTGGCGCTGGGTGCTGCTCATCAACGTGCCCGTCGGCGCCGTCGTGCTGGCGGGCTCCGTGGCCTGGCTCGCGGAGAGCCGGGCGGGGCAGCGGCGACGGCTCGACCTGCCGGGCGCGCTGCTGGTCACGGCGGGCCTCGCGACGCTCGCGTACGGGATCGTGCAGACCGAGGCCGAGGGCTGGACGGCCGCGGCCACCCTGCTGCCGCTGACCGCCGGACTCGCGCTGCTCGGGCTGTTCCTGCTGGTCGAGGCGCGCGCGACCGCCCCGCTCATGCCGCTGCGGCTGCTGCGGCAGCGGGCCGTGGCCTCGGCGAACGCGGCGATGCTCGTGTCCGGTTCGGCGATGTTCTCCATGTGGTACTTCATGACCCTGTACGCGCAGAACGTGCTCGGTTACTCGCCGCTGGAGGCCGGGCTCGCGCTGGTGCCCAGCTCGCTGGCCGTGGTGGCCGGCTCGAAGCTCGCGCCGCGCTTCATGCCCGTGCTCGGGCCGCGGAACGTGGCGGCGGCGGGAACGCTGGTGGCCGCGGCCGGGTTCGGCTGGCAGTCGGCGATGACCCCGCACGGGGCCTATGCGACGGAGATCATGCTGCCCGGCGTCCTGATGATGCTCGGCGCCGGCCTCGCCGCCACCCCGCTCGCCTCGCTGGCCACCTCGGGGGCGGCGCCGGGCGAGGCCGGACTGGTCTCCGGCCTGGTCAACACCTCACGCACGATGGGCGGTTCGCTGGGGCTTGCCGTCATGTCGACGATCGCGGCGGCCCGCACCGCGGGCTCCCCGACCCCCGCGGCCCTCACCGACGGCTACGCCCTGGCCTTCCGCGTGAGCACGGTGATGCTGCTCGCGGGCGCGGGCCTGATGCTGCTGTGGCTCCCCCGGAGGAGCACGGCGCGGGCCACGCGCTGAGCCGATCGGCAGGGGGCTGTTGCGATCGGCGAGTGGCCGGTATGGAATGAACGGCGGAACGCACCGGGCCGGCACGGGGGGTGTCCGGCAGCCGGGCCGACCTCGGCGGACACCGGATGCTTGAAACCGTGACGCACTGGGAGAAACCATGGCCGCGAAGCCGCCCGTGCCCCCCTTCACCCGGGAGAGCGCGACCGAGAAGGTCCGCCTGGCCGAGGACGCGTGGAACACCCGGGACCCCGAACGGGTGGCCCTCGCCTACACCGCCGACAGCCGCTGGCGCAATCGCGGGGAGTTCGTCAACGGCCGCGAGGAGATCGTCGCCTTCCTCACCCGCAAGTGGACCCGGGAGCAGGACTACCGGCTCATCAAGGAACTGTGGGCCTTCGACGGAAACCGCATCGCCGTGCGCTTCGCCTACGAGTGCCACGACGACTCGGGCAACTGGTACCGCTCCTACGGCAACGAGAACTGGGAGTTCGACGACGAGGGCCTGATGCGGCTCCGCCTGGCCTCCATCAACGACCTCCCCATCAAGGAGCAGCACCGCAAATACCACTGGCCCCTAGGCCCCCGCCCCCACAACCACCCAAGCTTGACCGACCTGGGCCTCTAGCCCCTGAAGGGGCTGCGCGACGAGCCACGACGGCGCGGCACCCGGGTGGCGGGGGTGATGGGCCCCTGAAGGGGCGCGGGGAACTGCGCGACGAGCCACGATGGCGCGGCAGTCGGGTGACGGGGTGATGGGCCCCGAAGGGGCGCGGGGAACTGCGCGAGCAGCCACGACGGCGCCGCAGTCGGGTGACGGCGTGACACGGCGGTTCCCGCGGAGCGCCCCGCGGGGAACTGCGCGCCCAGCCACGACGGCGCGGCACCCGGCCGACGGGGTGATGGGCCCCGAAGGGGCGCGGGGAACTGCGCGAGCAGCCACGACGGCGCCGCAGTCGGGTGACGGCGTGACACGGCGGTTCCCGCGG
>NZ_JBIWKB010000058.1:43178-56725 GCF_044765425.1 Streptomyces sp. NPDC102462
GAGCGCCCCGTGGGGAACTGCGCGCCCAGCCACGACGGCGGGGCAGTCGGCCGACGGCGTAACACGGCCGTACCCGCGGAGCGCCCCGCTGACGGGGTGTCAGGAGGGTTCACAAGTACCGTGGGCTCGGCTATACAAGGGGCGCCGGACTGGAACGCGTTCTAGGTCGGCCCGTGACGACCTCGGCGCGGCCGACGGTGCGGACGGCCGCGCCGGGGTCTTGGCACCGCGGAGAGCCGCGGTGCCCCACCCGCCCGGCCGCCCCCGCCGGCCGCCGCCCGTGTCAGGAGCCGTATGCCCATCGACGCAGCCAAGGCCCTAGCCGCCGAACCCCGCTCCCGGGAGATCGCCTGGGACCACAAGGACGTCCAGCTCTACCACCTCGGCATCGGCGCCGGCCGGCCCGCCACCGACCCCGGCGAACTGCGCTACACCCTGGAGTCCCGGCTGCACGTCCTGCCCGCCTTCGCCACCGTCGCGGGCAGCGGCTCGCCCGGCGTGATCAGCGGCCTGTCCATGCCCGGCATCGAGGTCGACCTCGCCCGCGTCCTGCACGGCGGCCAGTCCCTCACCCTGCACCGCCCCATCCCGGTCGCGGGCACCGCAACCGCCACCGGCCGGATCGCCGCCGTGTACGACAAGGTCAAGGCCGCCATCCTCGTCCTGCGCACCGAAGTCACCGACGCCGACGGCCCGTTGTGGACCGGCGACGCGCAGATCTTCGTACGCGGCGAGGGCGGCTGGGGCGGCGACCGCGGCCCCTCCACCCCACTGGAACCGCCCGCCGGCGACCCCGACCTGACCGTCGAGCGCCCCACCCGCGAGGACCAGGCCCTGCTCTACCGGCTCTCCGGCGACTGGAACCCGCTGCACGCCGACCCCGATTTCGCCAAGTCGGCCGGGTTCGACCGGCCCATCCTGCACGGCCTGTGCACCTACGGCATGACGCTCAAGGCCGTCGTCGACACGCTGCTCGACGGCGACGTGACCCGGGTCTGCGGCTACACCACACGTTTCGCCGGGGTGGTGTACCCCGGCGAGACGCTGCGCATCCGGATGTGGCGGCAGCCGGGCGCGGTCAGGGTCGCCGTGAGCGCCGTACGGGAACCGGACGAGGCACCCGTCCTCACCGACACGATCGTCGAACACGCCTGAGCCAGACCGCTGTTGAGGGGAGCCGCACCATGCGCGCAGCCGTACTGCACGAGATCGGCCAGGACAAGCTGGAGGTCCTCGACGACATCGAGGCGACGGGGTTCGGCCCCGGCAAGGTGAGGATTCGGGTGCGCGCCACGGGGCTGTGCCACTCCGACCTGTCCGCCATGAGCGGGGTGCTGCCGCAGCCGGCGCCGTTCGTGCCCGGCCACGAGGGCGCGGGCGAGGTCCTGGAGGTGGGCGAGCACGTCACCGCCCTGAAGCCGGGCGACCGCGTGGTGATCTGCTGGCTGCCCGCCTGCGGCGCCTGTCCCGCCTGCGGGCGCGGCCAGACCGAGCTGTGCCTGGCCGGATTCATGAACGCGGGCACCCCCAACTTCAAGCGCTCCGGCGGGGACCTCTTCGGCTTCGCGGGCACCGGCACCTTCGCCGAGGAGGTCGTCGTCGACGCGGGCTGCGCCGTACCGATCCCGGACGACGTGCCCTTCGACATCGCCGCGCTCATCGGCTGCGGCGTGACCACCGGCCTCGGCGCCGCCCTCAACACCGCGGACGTCGAGGCCGGTTCGTCGGTCGCCGTCATCGGCTGCGGGGGCGTCGGCATCTCCGCCGTCCAGGGCGCACGCCTCAAGGGCGCCGCGGAGATCGTCGCCGTCGACCCGGTCGCCTCGCGCCGCGAGTCCGCGCTGCGCTTCGGCGCCACCCGGGCCGTACCGCCCGAGGCACTGGCCGACGCCAAGCAGCAGGTCACCGGCGGCGAGGGCTTCGACTACGTCTTCGAGGTCGTCGGCCGCTCGGCCACCGCACGTACCGCCTACGAGAACACCCGGCGCGGCGGCACGCTCGTCGTGGTCGGCGCGGGCGCCATGGACGACTTCCTCAAGCTCAACATGTTCGAGCTGTTCTTCGACGAGAAACGGATCCTGCCGTCCATGTACGGCGGCGGCGACGTGCTGCGCTCCTACCAGCGCACCATCGCCCTGTGGCGGGCCGGCCGCGTCGACCTGGAGGGCCTGATCACCCACCGGGTGCCGCTGGCCGAGATCAACGAGGCGCTGGACCAGATGCGTACGGGGACCGCCCTGCGCACCTGCATCGAGATCTGACGGGGAGCCGGAGCCGTATGTCACTGCCACTCGAAGGCCGGTCCGCCATCGTCACCGGCGCCGGACGCGGACTGGGCCGGGCCGAGGCGCTGGAACTCGCCCGGCTCGGCGCGGCCGTCGTCGTCAACGACTACGGGCAGTCCGCCGAACAGGTCGCGGTGGAGATCCGTGCGGGCGGGGGCCGGGCCGTCGCCCACACCGGGGACGTCGCGGACTTCGCCCGCGCCCGGGAACTGGTCGCGCTCGCGGTCGACGCGTTCGGGAGCCTGGACATCCTGGTCAACAACGCCGGCATCCTGCGCGACCGCATGGTCTTCGCCATGTCCGAGGACGAGTGGGACTCGGTGATCCGGGTCCATCTCAAGGGCCACTTCAACACCATCCACTTCGCCGCCGCGTACTGGCGGGAGCGGTCCAAGGCGTCCGGGGGGCCGGTCTACGGGCGGATCGTGAACACCTCTTCAGAGGCGTTCCTGGTCGGCTCGGCGGGCCAGCCCAACTACGCCGCGGCCAAGGGCGGAATCGTCGGCCTGACCACCTCCACGGCGCTGGCCCTCGCCAAGTACGGTGTGACCGCCAACGTGATCTGTCCGCGCGCCAGGACCCGGATGACCGAGGACGTCTTCGCCGGCATCGCCGTCCCCGACGAGGGACTTGACCCGCTGGCGCCCGAGCATGTGGCTCCGCTGGTCGGCTATCTGGCCGCGCCCGCCGCCGCGCGGGTCAACGGGCAGCTGTTCGTGGTCCACGGCGGCATGGTCGCGATCGTCGAACGGCCGCGCGTCCAGGCGAAGTTCGACAGCAAGCAGGACGCCTTCAGCTACGCCGAACTGGACGCACTCCTCACCCCGCACTACGCGTCCCGCCCCCCGAGCGAGACCTTCGCAGCAGCAGAAGTACTCACCCTCAAACGCGCCTGACCACACCGCTGAGCACTGGCGCCGGCGCTGCCTCGGGTACGCCCGCGGGCCTGCCCGGCGCCGGGCCGCCCGGTCTGCGCACCGGTTGCACCGCGCGGCTGCCCGGTGTCCGACGTCCGCCTTGGCCGCCCCCGGGTGGGCACACGGAGGCGCGGCGGCTGCCGGTGTCCATGCGTGCGTGCGGCTCGGCGGGCGGTCGCCTTGGTGGTGTGGGGGTGGGCTCAGGTGTGCGTGATGGTGTTTGCGTGGAGGGTGTGCGCGGGGGAGGGGGCCGGGGGTCGGGTGACGTCGGTCCCCTCCCGCCGCGGTACCGTCAGGCCGCCGACTCCGTCGGCTCCGGCTTGCGGTGGCGGCCGCTCGGGGCCGTCTCGCCGTCCTGGGCCGAGACCGGCCCCCGGTGCTTGCCGTGTCCGTCTGTCTCCTGAGAGCCGGCAGACAGCGGCTGCGTCGTGCTGGTGTCGCTCATCGGAAGAATTCACCCCGTCAACATCATCTTTCGTACAGCCGGGCGAGTCTAACCGGCGTACCTCGGCCCTGATCCAGGCGGGCACGCCAACCGGCACTACTTCGTTACAAGGCGTCCCAGGGGAGCCTGTTGCAGCGGCACGGGACGCAGTGCAACCGGTCGCGGAGGCTCCGATTCCACCGCCTCCGGGACGGCCACGGACCCCCCGGCCACCGCCGAAGCGTGTGCCCCGTCCAAGCCCCCGTACACCCCCCAGTCCACCGCCCACTCACCGGACGCCTCCCAACCACGCAACGCCACCTCGTCGCGCCCCGCCAACTCCTTGGGCACAGGGGAGCCTTCGGACGCCGCCGAGCCGCCGGGCACCGTCACATCGCTGGGCGATCTCGTGTCGCCGGGCGCCGCCCAGCCCCCGGCCACCGCCCAGCCGCGCGCCGAGGGCCGGTCGGGCGCTGCTGCCCAGCCGGGCGCCACAGGCCGGCCGGGCGCCGCGGCCCACCTGTCGGGCGCCGGCGAGTCGCCGAGCGCCCTCGCGCCGTCGGCCGCCACCCAGTCCTCGGCTGCCGCCCGGCCACGCACCGTCGGCCGATCGCCCGCCACCGCCTGGTCGCGGACCGCTACCTCCTTGGCCACCGCGGAGCCTTCCGGCACCGTCACTCCGCCGGGCGCCGCCGCTGCTGCCAAGCCTGGCGCCGCCGACGCGTCACGTACCGCCAAATCCCCGGCCACCGCGAAGACTTCGGGTACCGGCACGCCGCCGGGCGCCCCCCAGCCGCGCTCCGCAAACCGGCCGGGCGTCGATGTCGCCGAAGCGTCGGGGGCCGGCGGTGGGGTGGCCGCGGTGGCCCGGGAAGCGGAGGGTGGTGGGGTTGTGGGGGGTGTCAGGTGGGCCAGGCCGCAGGGGATCTGCGGGGTGGCGTACGGGAGGAGCAGTACGCCGTCCTCGGTCCACCGTCCCGCGCCCGTCAACCACCCGGCCGGCGCCGGGAGATGGGACAGCTGCCGGTCCGCGGGCCGCCACACCGCGATCCAGCGGCCCAGCGGCCCGTCCACGCGCAGCGCCACCGCGCAGCGCTCCGGCGTCAGCGCCTGCCCCGGCTGGATCGCGAACGGCGTCACCACGCAGTCCGGCATCCGCAGGCTGTCCGGGAACCGCACCGGCAGCGTGCTGCCCAGCACGCCCCAGCCCAGCCGCTCCCGGCCCGGCGAGGGCGCGTCCGAGGCGATGAGCAGCAGCCCGCTGTCCGGGTCGGCGAGCAGCAACCGGTCGTCGCTGTCGGCCGCGATCTGCAGCAGCGGCGACACCTCGCCGCCCCGCTCCAGATCCACCACGACCGCCTTGGTGCGCCCGCCGGCCTCCCGGTCCAGGGCCAGCAGCCGCCCCGTGCGGTCCAGCCAGACCCCGCCCGTGCAGCGCCCCGGCACCTCGGCCAGCCGCTCGGGCCCGAAGGCGCCGCCCGCGACCAGCCACACCGTCGTGGAGCGCCGGCCGACCGCGAGGGCGTACGCGTACGCCCCGCCCGGGGCCGGCGGCAGCAGCCGCAGCCGGGTGCCCGGGTCCGCGGACTCCACCGCGCCCAGCGGCAGCTCCCCGGTGCCCGGCCCGGTCGGGTACAGCAGCGAGAACACGTGCCGCCCCGCCACCAGCCGGTGGATCAGCACCCGCCCGTCGCCCATCGGCTGCACCTCGGTGCCGGGCTCCTCCGGCTGGTTGCCGGGCAGCGGCACGGCGTACGGCTCGGGGCCGTCCAGCGTCCAGCGCTCCGGGTAGCGGGAGCCGCCGTCCAGCGCGAGCCGGGCGGCGTAGGCGCCGTCCGCCGTGATGGTGCAGCCCGTCTCCGGCACACCGCCGTCCGCGCCGGCCGCCGAGGGTTCGATCGCACACGCCGTCATCGTTCGCTCACCTCCGGCGACGAACGTAGTTTTCGCACGCACAGCCGTGACACCGACGAGCAGCCTCTTCACACAAAGGGGTGGCCGCGTAACGATTCTCCTGAGGAAACAGGGATCCATGTGCTGCGCGGGCACCCCGCGTCCGCGGCCGGTACGTCCCCGCGGAACAGGCGGGTAGCCTTTCTCCCGTGCCCCGTCTGTCTGAAGTCATCGCCGCGCTGGAGACCCTGTGGCCCGCCGAGCGGGCCGAGTCCTGGGACGCGGTCGGCACGGTCGTGGGCGACCCGGACCAGGACGTCCGCCGGGTGCTGTTCGCGGTCGACCCGGTGCGGGACGTCGTGGCGGAGGCGGTGGGACTCGGCGCCGACCTGCTCGTCACCCACCACCCGCTGTATCTGCGCGGTACGACGACGGTCTCGGCCGGCACCTTCAAGGGCCGGGTCGTGCACACGCTGATCAAGAACGACATCGCCCTGCACGTCGCCCACACCAACGCCGACACCGCCGACCCGGGCGTCTCCGACGCGCTCGCCGGGGCGCTGGACCTGCGCGTCGTACGCCCCCTCGTTCCGGACCCCACCGACCCGGCGGGCCGCCGCGGCCTCGGCCGGGTCTGCGAACTCGACCACCCCCTCACCGTGCGCGAACTCGCCGCCCGCGCCGCCGAGCGGCTGCCCGCCACCGCGCAGGGCATCCGGGTGGCCGGCGACCCCGAGGCGACCGTCCGCACGGTCGCGGTCAGCGGCGGCTCGGGCGACAGCCTGTTCGACCGGGTCAGGGCGGCCGGAGTGGACGCCTTCCTCACCGCGGACCTGCGCCACCACCCGGCCTCCGAGGCCGTCGCGCAGACCCCGCTCGCCCTGCTCGACGCGGCGCACTGGGCCACCGAGTGGCCCTGGTGCGAGCTGGCCGCGGCCCAGCTCGACGAGATCTCCGACCGGCACGGATGGGACCTGCGCGTCCACGTCTCCAAGACGGTCACCGACCCCTGGACCGCCCACGCGGCGTCCGCCACCGCCCTTCCACCGGGCGCCACGCGCGCCCCCTCTTCTCACGCACCGGGAGCCCCCAACTGAACGCCGCCCCCGCCGACCAGATCCGACTCCTTGACGTCCAGGCCCTCGACGTACGCCTTCAGCAGCTGGCGCACCGGCGGAAGTCGCTGCCCGAGCACGCCGAGATCGACTCGCTGACCAAGGACCACACCCAGCTGCGCGACCTGCTCGTGGCCGCGCAGACCGAGGAGAGCGACTGCGCCCGCGAGCAGACCAAGGCCGAGCAGGACGTGGACCAGGTGCGCCAGCGCGCCGCCCGCGACCAGCAGCGCCTCGACTCCGGCGCGGTCACCTCCCCGAAGGACCTGGAGAACCTCCAGAAGGAGATCGCCTCCCTCGCCAAGCGGCAGGGCGACCTGGAGGACGTCGTCCTCGAGGTCATGGAGCGGCGCGAGGCGGCGCAGGAGCGGGTGGGCGAGCTGACCGAGCGGGTGGCCTCCGTACAGGCGAAGATCGACGACGCGCACGGCCGCCGGGACGCCGCGTTCGAGGAGATCGACGGCGAGGTGGCGACGGTGACCAAGGAACGCGAGGTCATCGCCGGTGCCGTGCCCGCGGACCTGCTCAAGCTGTACGACAAGCTGCGCGAGCAGCAGGGCGGCATCGGCGCGGCCAAGCTGTACCAGCGCACCTGCCAGGGCTGCCGCCAGGAGCTGGCCATCACCGAGCTGAACGAGATCCGAGGCGCCGCGCCCGACACGGTCGTACGCTGCGAGAACTGCCGCCGCATCCTGGTGCGTACCGGCGAGTCGGGTCTGTAAGGAGCCCTGGGCGTGCGGGAGTTCATCGTCGAGGCGGACGGTGGGTCGCGCGGCAATCCGGGTCCGGCGGGCTACGGCGCCGTCGTGCTCGACGCCGTGACCGGCCAGGCGCTGCTGGAGGCCGCCGAGTACATCGGCATCGCCACCAACAACGTCGCCGAGTACCGGGGGCTGCTGGCCGGGCTGCGGGCGGCGCGTGACCTCGATCCCGGCGCGGCCGTCCATGTCCGCATGGACTCCAAGCTGGTCGTCGAGCAGATGTCGGGCCGCTGGAAGATCAAACACCCCGACCTGAAGCCGCTCGCCGCGGAGGCGGCCCGGGTCCTGCCGCCCGACCGCGTCACCTACGAGTGGATCCCCCGGGAGCGCAACAAACACGCCGACCGCCTGGCCAACGAGGCGATGGACGCGGGCCGCCACGGCAAACAGTGGTCTCCGACGAACTCGACGGCCTCCCTGGACACGGGCGGGACTGGGAATGCCGCCGGGCCTCAAGATGCGTTTGGGCCGAAGGATGCCGGCGGGCCTAGTGATGCCGCTGGGCCACAGGATGTTGTTCGGCCGCAGGATGCCGCTGGGCGCCGGGCCGGGGTTTCGGATGCTGCCGGGCCACACGATGCAGGTGGGCCTCAAGCTGCCTTTGGGTCGCAGGATGCCGGTGGGCCTAGTGATGCCGCTGGGCCGCGGGATGCCGCCGGGGCACGGGGTGCCTCTCGGCCGGGGGCCGGGGTTTCGGATGCTGCTGGGCCACAGGACGCCGCTGGGCCAGGGGGTGTCGCTGGGCCAAAGGGTGCCGTTCGGCCAAAGGGTGCCGCTGGGCCTGGGGGTGCCGCCGGGCGTCTGGACGCGGTGGGGCCTCGGGACTCGCAGGTGGGCCCGTCGGGTTCATCCGCTCCGTCGGCTCCCTCCGCGTCGCGCGGTGGGGTGGGCGCGGTGCTTGAACCTTCTGCCACCGGGGCCCGGGGCACCGGTGGTGGAGGCAAGGCGGGCGCCGATGTGCGGGCGGCGCGGGCCGTGGCGACGCCGAGCGCCGGCTGGGCGCCCGCGGATCTCGGGGCCCCGGCCACCTTGGTACTGCTGCGGCACGGGGAGACCCCGCTCACCCCGCAGAAGCGGTTCTCCGGGAGCGGCGGCAGCGATCCGTCCCTGTCGGACGTCGGCCGGGAGCAGGCGCGGCGGGTCGCCGCGGCCCTCGCCCGGCGCGGCACCGTCCAGGCGATCGTGTCGTCACCGCTGGCCCGTACCCGGGAGACCGCCGCGATCGTCGCCGACCGGCTCGGCCTTGACGTGGCCGTCGCGGACGGGCTGCGCGAGACGGACTTCGGCGCCTGGGAAGGGCTCACCTTCGGCGAGGTCCGCGAGCGCCACCCGGACGACCTGAACGCCTGGCTGGCCGACCCCGAGGCCCGCCCGACCGGCGGCGGCGAGAGCTTCGCGGCGACCGCGGCGCGGATCGCCGTCACCCGCGACGAACTGGTCACCGCGTACGCCCGCCGCACCGTGCTGCTGGTCACCCACGTGACCCCGATCAAGACCTTCGTACGCCTGGCGCTGGGTGCCCCGCCCGAGTCCCTGTTCCGCATGGAACTCTCGGCGGCGTCCCTGTCGGCGGTGGCGTACTACACGGACGGCAACGCCAGCGTCCGCCTGTTCAACGACACGAGCCACCTGCGGTGAGCTTCGCAGGCTGGGCTGTGTCGAGCCCTGTTGAGGGGCTGGGCAGGCTGATTCCTGCGCCAAGGTGAGCGTCCAGCTCCGCGGGTTCGGTGCCGAGTAGGTGGGCGTCACGTCTCCGAACCGGAGTGCTGCGCCACGCTGAGTGTCACACGGCTGGGGCCTATTGAGCAGCGCGGGCCGGGCGGAGTTCCACGCCGAGTCGAGAGCGATGCCGCCGACCGGAGCCGCGCGCCGCGGGCGTCACATCTGCGAGCTGGAGCGTTGGGCCACGTCGGGGCGTCCTGCCGTTGGCCGGAGCCCCGCGGCCGCGGTAGGCGTCACGCGACCGAGCGGGAGCCTCGCGCTGAGTTGAGGGTCGGGTGATCGGCCCGAGCCCCGCGCCGCGGTAGGCGGTGCGCGGCCGAGTCGGCTTCCGTGGCGCGTCGAGCGTCCTGCCGCCGGCCGGAACCCCGCGCCGAGTTGGGCGTCCTGCCGTCGGTCGGAGCCCCGCGCCGCGGTAGTCACGCGACCGAGCGGGAGCCTCGCCGCGTCGAGGGCCATCCCGTCGGCCGGAGGTCACGTCGGTGTGGCGGTCACGCGGAGGCTCGCTGCCTCGCGGGCCAGGGTTTCTATGCGGGCCCAGTCGTGGGACGCCACCGCGTCCGGTGGCACCATCCAGGTGCCGCCGACGCAGCCGACGTTGGGCAGGGACAGATACTCCGCGGCGTTCGCAGGACCGATCCCCCCGGTCGGGCAGAACCGGGCCTGTGGCAGCGGACCGGCCAGCGACTTCAGATACGCCGTGCCGCCGGCCGCCTGCGCCGGGAAGAACTTCATCTCCCGCACCCCGCGTTCGAGCAGCGCCACCACCTCCGACGTGGTCGACACCCCCGGCAGGAACGGCACCCCGGCCCCGGCCATCGCCGCCAGCAGCGCATCCGTCCAGCCGGGGCTGACCAGGAACCGCGCCCCGGCCGCGCACGCCTGCGCCACCTGCTCGCGGCCGAGGACCGTACCGGCGCCGACCACCGCGTCCGGCACCTCCGCGGAGATCGCCCGGATCGCCGCCGGCGCGGCGGGCGTCCGCAGCGTCACCTCGATCGCGGGCAGCCCGCCCGCGACGAGCGCCCTCGCGAGCGGTACGGCGTCGGCGGCGTCCGCCAGCACGACCACGGGCATGACGGGCGCGAGATCCAGCGGTGATGAGGACATGCCGCTCATCCTGCCCGCGCCGAGCATCCTGCGCAAAGGCCGTTGCGTAGAGTGCAACGCATGCCCAGGGTGGCGTCAGTGCACGTCGTCGACCAGCACGTCCAGGGACCAGGTCCGGCCCGCCCGCGCGGGCGCCTGCGCCTCCACCACGTACCCGAGATCCCGCAGCGCCGTCACCAGCTCGCGCGGATCCTTCGGCGCGGCACCGGAGGACAGCAGACTGCGCACGATCCGCCCCTTCGTCGCCTTGTTGAAGTGGCTGACGACCTTCCGGGTCGGCGCGTGCAGCACCCGCACCGTCGCCGTACGCCCCGCCACCTCGCCCTTCGGCTGCCACGCGGCGGCATACGCGGCGGACCGCAGATCGAGCACCAGCCCGGCACCGGCCGCCGCGGGCAGCACGTCCGCCAACGGCCCGCGCCAGTGCGCGCCCAGCGCCCCGAGCCCCGGCAGCCGTACCCCCATCGAGCAGCGGTACGACGGGATGCGGTCCGTCACCCGGAGCGCACCCCACAGCCCCGAGAAGACCAGCAGGGACCGGGCGGCGCGCCGCTTGGCGGCCGGATCCAGGGAGGCCAGGCCGAGGGCGTCGTACAGCACACCCGTGTAGATCTCGCCGGCGGGCCGCGCCCCGGCCGTACGCAGCCCGGCGTTCTTGGTGACCTCGCCGCGCAGGCCCTCGCTGAGCCCCAGCACCTCGCGCGCCTTGACCTCGTCCCCCGCGCACAGGTCGACCAGCTCGTCGAGGACGGCCGCACGGGCGGCGGCCAGCCCCGGCAAGGACAGCGACTCCGGCTTCAGCGGGGCGCCACGGCCGGACGCGGCCTTGCCTTCGGACGGCGGCAGCAGGACAAGCACCATGACAGCAAGGACTCCTTCACTCGACCTCCGCGCCAGCGTACGGCGTACGACCACGAGGCAGCCGACCCGGCGGCGGCACCCCGATGTCCCGGCGGCATCCGGGTGGGACCCCGGCACCCCGGCACCCCGGCACCCCGGCGGCATGGAACCGGGCCGCAAGATGTTGCACCAGACGGTTCCGGGCGGGAGAACACGAAGGGGTGTGGGGCCGGTGGCCGAACAGGCACTGTGGACGAGGGCGCGCCTGGGCGACTGCGGCCCGCCGCTCGACCTGCTGACCGCCCGCTTCCAGCGGCACGTCTACGCCCCGCACGCGCACGAGGAGTTCACCATCGGCGTGTGCGTCGGCGGCGCCGAGGTCATCGACTACCGCGGCGGCCGCATCCGCACCGGCCCCGGCTCCATCATCGTGCTCGCCCCCGGCGAGATGCACACCGGCGGCCCCGCCACCAGCACCGACGGCTACGCCTACCGCGCCCTGTACGCCGACCCTGCCCTGCTCGCCGACGGCACCCTCGACCGCGTACCGCACTTTCGCGAACCCGTCCTCGCCGACCCCGAACTCGCCGCCGCCCTGCGGTGCGCGCACACCGACCTGAGCGCCTGCCCCGACCCGCTGGAGGCCGAGTCCCGGCTGCCGTGGCTGCTCACCGCGCTGGCCCGCCGGCACTCCACGGCACGCCCGGCCCCCGACCTCGTACCGGGCGCCTCGGCGATCGCCCGCGCCGTCCGCGACCGGCTCGCCGACGAACTGACCGCCCCGCCCGGCCTCGCCGCCCTCGCGACCGACTTCGGCCTGTCCCGCTACCAACTCCTGCGGGCGTTCCGTACGACCATGGGGATACCGCCCTACGCCTGGCTCGCCCAGCACCGGGTGACCCGGGCGCGCGGCCTGCTGGAGGCCGGCCTGCGGCCCGCCGAGGTCGCCGCCCTCGTCGGCTTCGCCGACCAGGCGCACCTCACGCGCTGGTTCCGCCGGGTGCTTGGGGTGACCCCGTCGGCGTACCGCAACAGCGTTCAAGACGCCCGCCGGTGAGCGCCCCGAGACTCACCGCATGACTGCACGCGGCTGGTTCCTGTTCTCCCTGATGGGAGTCGTCTGGGGCATCCCCTATCTGATGATCAAGGTGGCGGTGGACGCGGTGTCCCCGTCGATGGTGGTGTTCACGCGCTGCGCCCTCGGCGCGCTCCTCCTGCTTCCGTTCGCGCTCCGCCAGGGCGGCCTGACCGGGACCGTACGGGCGCACTGGCGGCCCATGCTGGCCTTCGCGTGCATCGAGATCATCGGCCCCTGGTTCACCCTCACCGACGCCGAACGGCACCTGTCCAGCTCCACCGCCGGCCTGCTGATCGCGGGCGTCCCGATCGTGGGCGTGCTCCTGGCCCGGTTCTTCGGGGACACGGAACGGCTCGGCGCCCGGCGGCTGACGGGCCTCGCGCTCGGCCTCGGCGGCGTCACGGTCCTCACCGTGCCCCATCTGACCGGCGGCGACGCCCGCTCCCTCGGCGAGGTGCTGCTGACGGTGCTCGGCTACGCCACGGCCCCCCTGATAGCCGCCCGCTGGCTCAAGGACGTACCGTCCCTGCACCTCACGGCGCCCTGCCTGGCCCTGGCCGCCCTGGTCTACGCGCCGGCCGCCGCCGCGACCTGGCCGTCGGCGATGCCCTCCGCGCAGGTGCTGGCCTCGCTGGCCGGCCTGGGCGTGATCTGCACGGCGGTGGCCTTCGTCGCCTTCCTGGAACTGATCAAGGAGGTGGGCCCGACCCGGGCCACCGTGTTCACGTACGTCAACCCGGCGGTCGCCGTCGCGGCGGGCGCGCTGTTCCTGGACGAGCCGCTGACGGCCGGTGTCGCCGCGGCGTTCGCCCTGATCCTGGCCGGTTCGGTGCTCGCCACGGCCGCCGGTCCGCGGCGCCCCGCACGCCCGGTAACATGGTCGACACGGCAGACGAGCCGGGCGGACGGCCGCGTGGAGTCCCCCTAGGGGGCTTCCCGAGGAACGTCCGGGCTCCACAGGGCAGGGTGGTGGCTAACGGCCACCCGGGGTGACCCGCGGGACAGTGCCACAGAAAACAGACCGCCCGGCGCTCCGGCGCCGGGTAAGGGTGAAACGGCGGTGTAAGAGACCACCAGTGCCCAGGGTGACCTGGGCAGCTAGGTAAACCCCACCCGGAGCAAGGTCAAGAGGAGCGCCGTGAAAAGCGCTCTGCGCGGACGTTCGAGGGCTGCCCGCCCGAGTCCGCGGGTAGACCGCACGAGGCCGGTGGCAACACCGGCCCTAGATGGATGGCCGTCACCCCGGCTCCCGCGAGGGACCGGGGAACAGAACCCGGCGTACAGCCCGACTCGTCTGCCGCCACCTGCGGCCTGCGTTCCGCGTAATTCAGCGTCCTAGAGTCACGAATCTGGGGTCTGACCTGCGCGGACATGGGTGAGGGCGCCTGAGAGGCGTTTCTCTAGG
>NZ_JBIWKB010000059.1:0-55462 GCF_044765425.1 Streptomyces sp. NPDC102462
CAACGTCCTGTGGGCCATGATCCGTGACGGAGCGTGCTATCACGCTTCACCTACCGTCACGGCTGCGGCTTGACAACACGATTGGGATGTCCTTCCGGGCGGCGACAAGGACGTTTCGAAGTTCATGTCGCTGGTCGTGATCGCCGACCAGCTTCCGCGCTCCGTCGGGCCGATGATCGCGCCCGCCGTCATCGCCGTCGGCGGCATGACGGCTCTGGGCGGCTACCCCCTCCTCTATCTGTCCGCGGGCGTGATCGCGATTCTCGGCGGTCTGCTCGTGGGACGCGTCCGCAGCGTCAGCTGACAGCAGCCGCCCACCGACGATCCGTACGCAAGGAGAAGCACCGCCATGCAGCACATCCTTCCGCCCACGCGGCTGTCCGCAGGCGAGCAGGCCGGCATGGGAACACTCGCCGCCCCTGCTCCGACGGTCAGCTGGCTCCCGCCTGCCGGCGTGGCGGAGCAGACGGCGTACGAGATCGAGGCACGCGGGAACGCGGGTGCCCCGCGGCGTCATCGGGCTGCCGGTTCCGCACCGCTCGCACCCTGGCCGTGGTCGCCGATACCGAGCCGGACGCATCTCTCGCTCCGCGTGCGGGTGGCAGCCGGCGACGTCTGGTCTCCCTGGTCGGCGCCGTTGTCGGTGCGCTCCGCCCTCTGGGAGGAGCAGGACTGGACGGGACGCTGGATCTCGCCGCCCGACCCGGATGCCAGGACCGTCGACCGTGGCGCGTGGGACCTGCGCACTTCCTTCGCACTCGCCGATGCGCCCTCGCAAGCTCGTCTGTACGCGACGGCGTTGGGCATGTACGAGGTGGCGGTGAACGGTCGCCGTGTCGGTGACATCGAACTGGCCCCCGGCTTCACGAGTTACGACGCGACGCTCCACGCCCAGGCGTACGACGTCGCGGAACTCCTGCGTCCAGGCACCAACACGATCGTCTTCACCGTCTCCGACGGCTGGTTCCGCGGCCGCAACGGCGGCAGGCAGCTCCAGAACGTCTGGGGTGAAACCCTCGCCGTACGCGCCCAGTTGGAGGCCGAGGACGATCGGGGCGTCACCACCGTGGCGGCCGCGACCGGCGCCGGTTGGAGCGTCCGGCCTTCGCGTGTCACCCGCGCCGACCTGATGCGCGGCCAGGCGACCGACCTGCGTATCCGGAACGCCGAAGCGCCGGCCGAACCGGTCCGGGTGGACGCGGTCACGGCACCGGTCCCGAGCTGGTCGCCTGCGCCACCGGTGCGCCGCGTGGACGAGTGGCGGCCCCTCTCGGTCACCGCGCTGCGGGAGGGGGTGTCGATCGTGGACGCGGGCCGGAACATCTCCGGCCGGCTGCGCCTGCGGAACCTGGGCGAGCGCGGCGCGCGCACCACCCTGGAATTCGCGGAGCATCTGGCGACGGACGGGGACGTGACGACCGAGCACCTCGACATGGTCGCCTTCGACGGCGAGAAGCTGGTGTTCCACCAGATCGACGAGGTCGTCTCCGACGGCGGGGCCGGGGAGTTCGAGCCCCGGCACACGGTCCACGGCTTCCGCTACGTCCGCGTCACCCACCCCGGCCGCAGCCTGCGCGCCAACGACATCACCGTGGTGGCGGTCCACTCCGACCTGGAGCGGCGCGGCTGGTTCACGTGCAGCGATCCCGACCTCGAACGGCTCCACCTGGCTGCCGACTGGAGTTTCCGCGGCAACATCGTCGACGTCCCCACCGACTGCCCGACACGCGAACGCTCCGCCTGGACCGGGGACTTCGGCCTGTTCGCACCCGTCGCCGCAGACCTCTACGACATCTCAGGGTTCGGCCGCAAGTGGCTGCGGTCCGTGCGGGACGACCAGCACGCCGACGGGGTGCCCGCCATGTTCTCGCCCGACTCCGAGCGGATGAAGGCACGGCCGGACCATCCCGGCCGCGCGGCCGGTGGCTCGGCGGCCTGGGGCGACGCCGTCGTCGACGTGCCGTGGGCGCTGTACACCGAGTACGGCGACGCCACGGTCCTGGCGGAGAGCTGGGAGAGCATGCGCTCCTGGGCCGAGTACGCCCTGCGGTGTGCCCGCGAGATCCGCCATCCGTCCCGCGTCTCCCGCAGTGCGGGGCCGGCGCCGCACGAGCAGTACATCTGGGACGGCCCGTTCCACTTCGGCGAGTGGTGCGAGCCGCGCCCTCCCGGCACCCCGCCGCCCACCCTGGCCGAGGTGATGGCCCACGACCAGGGCGAAGTCGCCACCGCCTATCTGTGCCGCACCCTGACCCGGCTCGGCGCCATCGCCTCCGTCCTCGAACGCCCCGAGGACGCTGAGCACTTCGGCGTACTGGCCGAGCGAGTACGCGAAGCCTGGCGCACCGAGTACCTGCGCCCCGACGGGCGTACCACCGCGGACTCGCAGGCCGGGTACGTACGCGGGCTGTCGTTCGGCCTCATCCCTGGGGCACTGCGCGAGGCGGCCGCGGCCCGGCTCGTCGAGCTCGTCCACGACAACGACGACCGGCTCGCCACCGGCTTCCTCACCAGCGGGCTCCTGCTGCCCGTCCTCGCCGACTCCGGCCACGCGGACGTGGCGTACACCCTCCTGCTGCGCCGGGGCATCCCCTCGTGGCTGGGCATGCTCGATCGGGGCGCGACCACCGTGTGGGAGGAGTGGAACGGCGTCGACGACGACGGCGAAGCCCACGCCTCCCTCAACCACTACAGCAAAGGCGCGGTGATCCAGTTCCTCCACGGGTACGTGGCGGGGCTGCGACAACAGCCGTCGTCGGTGGGCTGGGAGCGCTTCTCCGTCCACCCCCGCCCCGGCCCCCTCACCGCGGCGCGCTTCCGACGCCTCACCCCGCGCGGTGAGATCGACGTCGACTGGCGGCTCGACGGCACCCGCTTCGAGCTCGCCGTCACCGTCCCGCCGACCACCACCGCCGAGATCGTCCTGCCGAACGGTGAGATCCACCACCGGGGTGTGGGCCGCCATCTGTTCGCCTGTGCGGCCACGTCCGCCCACCAGATATCGAAAGAGCCGATCCGATGACCAACTTCCTGTGGGGCGCCGCCTCTTCGGGCCACCAGACCGAGGGAAACAACACCAACAGCGACTGGTGGTGGATCGAGAACCAGGAACACAGCGCCATGGCACGCAGTGGCGACGCCGTCGACAGTTACCACCGCTACCCCGAGGACATGCGCCTGCTCGCCGACGCGGGCCTCAACTCGTATCGCTTCGGGCTCGAATGGGCCCGGATCGAACCCGCACCCGGCGAGTTCTCCCGCTCCGCACTGGCCCACTACCGGCGCATGATCGACACAGCGCTCGGCCTCGGGCTCACGCCCGTCGTCACGCTGCACCACTTCACCAATCCGCTGTGGTTCGTCCGCGAGGGCGGCTGGCGCGGGCCGAAGGCCGTCGAACGCTTCGCCCGTTACGTGGAGCAGGCGAGCACCATCCTGGGGAACGTTCCGTGGGTATGCACCATCAACGAGCCCAACATCCTGAGCCTGGCGACGCGCATGGTCGACAAGCTCGTGTCGGGTGAGGCGACATCGATGACCGTCGCCGCGCCGGTCGGCGGCCGGCTGCCCACCCCTGACCCCGCCATCGGCGCCGTCCTGGCCGAGGCCCACGCCGCCGCCCGGGACATCCTGCGTACCCGGACCGACGCGAAGACGGGCTGGACCGTCGCCTGCCAGGCCCTCACCGCGGCCCCGGGCAGCGAGGCGAAGTTCGCCGAGGTGAAGTACGTCTGGGAGGACTTCTATCTGGAGCACGCCCGGGGCGACGACTTCGTCGGCGTCCAGGCGTACACGAGCCAGAGCGTCGACGAGAACGGGGTCGTCCCCCACCCCGCGCACCCGGACAACACGCTCACGGGGTGGGCCTACCGTCCCGACGCGCTCGGCATCGCGATCCGCAACGCGGCCGCCGTGACGGGCGGGGTTCCGATCGTCGTCACGGAGAACGGCATCGCGACCCGGGACGACGAACGCCGGATCCAGTACACGTCCGAAGCGCTGCACGCCCTGTTCGCGGCGGTGGACGACGGCATCGACGTGCGCGGCTATCTGCACTGGTCCGCTCTCGACAACTTCGAATGGGGGCACTGGGGACCGACGTTCGGCCTGATCGGGGTCGACCGTTCGACGTTCGTCCGCACGCCGAAGCCGAGTCTGCGGTGGCTCGGCACGCTCGCGCGCGACGGTTTCCGCCGGGGTGACGCCGCGGCCTGATACCTGCTCGGCCATGTTCGGGGCCGCTACAGGTGTCTGGGAGCAAACAAATTCTTACCCGAGTAAGATTTACACCCGGCACCGGTAACGACCATGTGGATGGAGACTGTTCGGCCGTGGCGAACGCACGAGGACCGTACGCGAAGAGCACTCGGGTGAGGGCGGCCGCGGTCGAGGCCGCGGCCGAACTCTTCGGGGGCGCCGGCTACCGGGGGGCGACCTTCAAGGACGTCGCCGACAAGCTCGGCATGACCGCCGCCGGCCTGTCCTACTACTTCCCCGACAAGGATTCGCTCCTCCGGGCCGTTCTCGAAGAACGGGACCGGCCGGCCGTCACGGCGGAGACCGCGCTGCCGCCGTCGCCGTCCCACGCCGAACTCACCGACCACGTGATGGCGATCCTCTCCGAGAACATCGGACACCCCGGCCTCGCCGAACTGCACTGCGTCCTCTCGGCGGAGGCGACCTCGGCCGATCACCCGGCTCACGAGCACTTCCGCGACCGGTACCGCAAGGCCCGGGAGCTGTTGACCGACGCGCTGAGCGCTGCTGCCGCCCACGGCGAGATCAGGTCGTCGGTGCCCCCGCGCGCCCTGGCCACGCTGCTGCTGAGCGTCCTGGACGGGGTGCAGCTGCAATGGCTGCTCGACCCCGAGGAAGTGGACCTGCGGGAGACCGTGCGGGCCTTCGTCTCCGACCTGCTGGCACCTTCATCCCCTGCATGAGGGGGCCGGCGCAGCCTTGCGTCAGCACGTGCGCGCCGGCAGGTGGAGGTCCTGCCGGTGCAATGAGCCGAGGTGCGAATCCGCGGAGGCCACAGAAAATCTAACCGTGCTCAGATATTGACGGCAGGGCTCGCGGCAATAAAATCTAGCTGCTCCTAGATTTTCGCGCACGACGCGCACCGCGCAGCCCGTACCGCACGAGGCTCACCCTCCACCGGGTTCGGTTGCCGCTTCACCGACTTGGCGGCCTTCACGCCAGTCGCGCGCTCCTCCCCTCCCGGCCCCAAGGAGAGCAACCGTGCCGAACGCAGACACACCCCCGGCCAAACTGCCGCCGAGCCCCTTGTCTTTCGCTACACGTCCGCCCACGGTCGCGCACCTGTTCCTCGATCGCGTACGGGCCAGCCCGGATGCCGTCGCGTACCGGTTCCCTCTCCAAGGCGGGCCGGAGTGGGGGGAACTGACGTGGAGTCAGTCCGACCGGCGCGTCCGGGCGATGGCCGCCGGGCTGCTGTCCCTGGGCCTCGCTCCGGCCGATCGTGTCGCCATCGCCTCGAGTACGCGCATCGAGTGGATCCTCGCCGACCTTGCGGTGATGTGCTCGGGCCTGGCCACCACCACGGTCTACCCCAACACCAACGCCGACGAGACCGCGTTCGTCCTCGCCGACTCCGGCAGCCGGGTCCTGTTCGCCGAGGACGCCGAGCAACTGCGCAAGGTCGTCGCCGAACAGGACCGGCTCCCCGAACTGACCACCGTCGTACTGTTCGACGAGCCCGACGGCCAAGCCCCCGGCCCCACCGGGCCGTTCACCGTACTGACTCTGTCCGAGCTGGAGGAGCACGGCCGGGGCCACCTCGCCGCGCATCCCGACGCCATCGAGAAGACCGTCGGCCAACTGAACCGCGACCAGCTGGCCACCCTCATCTACACCTCAGGAACGACCGGACGCCCCAAGGGAGTTCGGCTGGTACACGACTGCTGGTCGTACCAGAGCGCGGCCCCCGTCATCGCCGGTCTGCTGCGCCCCGACGACGTGCAGTTCCTCTGGCTTCCGCTGTCGCACGTCTTCGGGAAGACGCTTCTGTGCGGACAGATCGCCACCGGCCATGTGATGGCCGTCGACGGCCGCGTTGACAAGGTCGCCGAAAACCTGCGCACCGTCCGGCCCACGGTGACGGCGGCCGTACCGCGGATATTCGAGAAGATCTACGGCGGCATCCTCGCCCTGACAGGGGGCGTCAACGCGCAGGGCCATGGCGCGGCCCGTGCGGCCTTCGGGGGTCGGCTGCGGTTCGCCGTCTCCGGAAGCGCGCCCCTCGCACCGGACATCACCTCCTTCTTCCTCGACGCCGGCGTGCCGGTCCTGGAGGGGTACGGCCTCACGGAGAGCGCGGCCGGATCGACGATCAACCGCCCGGACGACGTGCGGGCCGGGACCGTCGGCCTGCCCTACCCGGGGACCGAGATCCGGATCGCCGAGGACGGCGAGATCCTGCTGCGCGGGCCGAGCGTCATGCGCGGCTACCACAACCTGCCCGCGCAGACCGCCGAAGTCCTCGACGCCGACGGGTGGTTGCGTACCGGCGACATCGGCGCGCTCGACGACGACGGGCACCTGCGGATCACCGACCGCAAGAAGGACCTGCTCAAGACGTCCGGCGGCAAGTACGTGGCGCCCAGCGAGATCGAGGGCCTGCTCAAGGCACACTGCCCGTTCATCGGCAACGTCGTCGTCATCGGCGACCGGCGCGCCTACTGCACGGCCCTGATCTCCCTGGACGCCTCCGTGCTTCTGCCGTGGGCCGAGCGGCACGGCCTGCCGGGTGACTACGCGACCGTGGTGGGCGACCCCCGTACGCGCGGCCTTGTCGACAGCTACGTCCACACCGTGAACGCGAACCTCCAACGCTGGCAGACCATCAAGAGGTTCACCTTGCTTCCGCGTGAACTTGACGCCGAACACGGCGAGTTGACGCCGAGCCTCAAGGTAAGGCGAGCCGTCGTCGCCCGCGGCTACGAGAGCGAGATCTCCGCGATGTACGACGCGGGCTGAAGCGGATTTCCGCGCCCGCCGCCTCCCCTCCCCGTAATTCTCTGTGAAGGAGACGCACTCCCATGTCCTCGACCAGCCGCACACACCAGGCGATACGCGACCATGCGCAACGGGCCGTCGACGACGGTGTCTGGCCCGCGGCGCAGTTCGCCGTGGCCCGCAACGGGGAGTTGCTGGCCTTCGAGTCGTTCGGTCGGGCCCGTGACTCCGACCGGTTCTGCATGTTCTCGGCGACCAAGCCGATCGTGGCCTCTGTCGTATGGCAGCTGCTCGGCGAAGGGCTGATCACCCTGGAGACCCGGGTGGCCAAGGTGTGGCCGGAGTTCGGCGCGCACGGCAAGGACGTGATCACCCTCGAACAGGTGCTGCTGCACACCTGCGGGTTCCCCAACGCCACCCTCGATGCCACGACGGCCACCACCCGCGACGAGCGCGCCGCGCTGATGGCGGACTGGCGGTTGGAGTGGCAGCCCGGAACCCGTTACGCGTACCACGGGTACTCGGCACACTGGGTCCTGGCGGAGCTGATCCAGCGGCTGACGGGCCAGGACCACAGGCAGGCGGTACGCACACGGGTGCTGGATCCACTGGGCCTGAAGCGCCTCGAACTGGGCGTCCCCAAGGAGCGGCAGGGGGACCTGAAGCGGGTCTCCGCGACGGGCAAGCACGCCGTGGACGTACTCGAGGCCCTGCTCGGACGCCCTGTCGACGAACAGGCCCTGGACGCGAGCGAGTCGGCCGTCCTGACCGTCGCCAACGATCCGGAGCTGATCGCGCTCGGTGTGCCCGGCGCCAACGCCTTCTCCAACGCCGCCGACGTGGCGATCTTCTACCAAGAGCTGCTCTGGAACTCGTCGCAGGTGTGGCAACCCGACGTTCTCCAGGACGCCACACGCCGCATCCGCAACACCCTCCCCGACGAGATACTGATGGGAGCCCCCGCCAACCGCACGATCGGCCTGACCGTGACGGGTCCCGGGGACGGTGTCGCCCTGGAGATCCCCTCTCTCGGCATCAGCGCATCGCTGCGCCCCTTCGGCCCCCACGTGTCGGAGCACGCCTTCGGGCACGGCGGGGCCGGTGGCCAGGCCGCCTGGGCGGATCCGGAGTCAGGTCTGTCGTTCTGCCTGCTGACCAACGGCATGGACCGTGACGCTGTGGCCGACCGACGGCGGCACGACGCCATCGAAGGACTCGCGGCACAGTGGGCCTGAGCGGTAATTCCCCCATGGGCCTGAGCTGTCCTTCTACGGCAGCCGATGCCGCGGTCCCGAGCCCCCGCCGGCCTCCGGCGAGTTCGGTGAAGTAGGCCGTCGCTGTGGCGAGTTGGCCGCCGACCCGAGGTACGGGGTCGGCGGCCAACTGCCGCTCCAGACCCGGTCAGCCGGCGTTGACCGGACAGGCCGGGAAGAACCTGCGGGCCGGGTTCCGGCTCGCGGTCGGGTCGGTGAAGCGGCAGCCGAAGGACGGGTCCGTGACGGCCTTCGGGTCGGTGATGTCATCCCCCTCAGGACGTGCGGAGGCGGGCGCCTTCGCACCTCCGGCTTCCACCCACGTCTGCAGGTCCTTCCACGCCTTCCCCGCCTCCGCGGGCGTGAAGTCGCAGTGGTCGCTCCCCCGGATCGCCCGCTGCACGAGGAGGTCCGACTGGCCGTTTCGGGCGACCTCCTTCGCGTAGATCTGCTCCATGGACAGCGGCACGAACAGGTCACCCGCGTCGTGCAGCGACAGCACCGGCACCCGTGGCTTGCCGACGATCCGCGGGACGGAGTTCAGAGCCATGCTCCGCCGCTCCTTGAAGCTGGCGGGCCCCACCCGTTCGATGATCGGGTTGACGTCCACCGGAGTGGTCGGCGTGTAGCGGGTGTGCAGGTTCTGCGCCACGGACGGGCCGCCGGGCGCGAACGACAGCAACGCGGTGCTGTACGAGGCGAAGGAGGGGTCGGCTCCTGGCCGGGGGCCGCCGGAGAGCTGGACGGTGATCTGCTGGAGTTCGCGGCCGAGTTCGTTGTCCGGCGTCTGGCCCGGCTGAAGGCCCGCGAGGCCGAGTTTGGTCATGATCTGCGGCAGGTCGGTGGTCCCGTAGTCGGCCGGAGCCGGGTAGGCGCGCACGCCGGACAGTGCCTGGGCGACGAGGTTGACGTCGAGGTAGTAGTCGAAGAGGCGGTTGTCTCCCAGCTGCCCGCACATCGGCAGGGCCCCGTCGTAGTAGTGGGGGTACTGCTCGAGGGAACGCCCGATCACGTGGCCGCCCATCGAGACGCCCGCTATGTAGGTGCGGCTCGGGTGGTGGCCCAGGAGTGCTGCCGCGTGTTCGGCGAGGTCGTGGGAGCTGCTGACTCCCACGCCGGCGTCGTAGCCGTTGCGGGTGTAGCTGGATGCCGCCCAGGCGTAGCCCTCCTTGACGAAGGTCTCCCGCAGCCCGAAGGACGGCGGATCGACCCTGAGCACAGTCCCGGCGCCGGTGAATCCGTGGGCCCAGATCACCAGCTTGCCGTTCCAGTTGGGCGGTACTTCGAGGTCGAAGGCGGCGTGCTCGTGGATGCCCTGGATCACGCGCGTCGGCCGGCCGTCGACGGTCAGGGGGGCGAGCGGCGGGTTGTCCACCGTGTAACCGGGCAACGGCTGCGCCCCGTCGGGGTCGCCCCCCGCCGCGGCGGCCGGTCCGGCGAGGGACAGCGCCACCAGGGTGGAGCAAGCGGCGATCGCGCCCGCGCGGGCTCTTCGGGACTGCACTCTCGGCCTCCAGGAAGCTGTACGGAGCTGGTGGTGGGGCTACTTGGCATCGGTGCCGTGCCACTGCGGACCGGGCGGGCCTTGGCACGGCGCACCGAAGCGGTCTAGCGGTCTTACGGTCGTCCCGAGCTCTCCCGGCAGGTGAAGCTCGCCGCGGACTGCGGGTCACCGGTTCCGGCATAGTGCGGCCACGTGGGGTACGCGCAAAGGGGGCGTGTGCGCCCCTTGTTGGCCGCGTTGGCGTCGGTGACCACCGGGTGTCGGGGCGCCTTGCCCTGGTCCGTCCAGTCCTCAAGGGCGCTCACCGAGTCCCAGCTCGCCGCGTAGGCAGGCAGGAAGTTGGCGTGATTGGCGCCGGGGACGAGATACAGCCGGGCGAAGCGGTCGGTGGCCTTGCCGCCCACCGTCTTCCGAACGCGCTTGTAGTAATCGACAGTTGAGTGATAGCTGACGATCTCGTCCGCCGTGCCGTGAATGAGGAGCAGCTTGCCGCCGGCCCGTGCGAAGGCGCTGAGGTCGGGGTCGTTGACGTCCTGGAGAGCCGACAGTTCACTGATGCGCTGCCGCCATTTGCCTGGATGGACCGGGTCGACGTCGAGCGAGTTGTACGCCGGGTCTCGCGTGACGAAGTGCTTCACCCACTGCTCCCAGAACTGGACGCCGTAGCCGCTGGTCGCCGGCATGGGGTTGGCCGGGGCCTGGGTCCCCTGGCCCAGGACGGGCGTGGCCATGTTGGCGCCGGAGAGATAGGGGATGCCCGGGTAGCCGGTTTCTCCGCTGGCGAGCCGCTTCCAGCGCACCGGCGACGAGACCGCCTCGATGGCCCGGATCTGTTCGTCGGACAGGCAGGTGTCCGCGCTCTCGACGTCTTCCGGGCAGCGCAGGGTCCGCGGGTCGAAGTGGCAGCCTGCCTCGTCGGAGACGACGCCGTCCCGCAGGCCGTCGCCGCCGTCGCAGGCGCTGATGACGCTGCGGTACAGCAGGGCCTGCTGGGCCGGGCCGGGGAAGGCGCCCGGTTTGGACATCACTTGGGCTTCGTAGCCGAAGAACAGGTCGAGGGTGGCGGCGTTCCAGGCGGGGTACGCGGAGATGACCCCGTCGAAGTCGGTGGGCCAGCGCTGGGCGACAGCGAGTGCTTCGCGGCCGCCGCTGGAGCCGCCGGCGAAGTAGCTGTGGGCGGGCTTCGCCACTCCGTAGTGTCTGCCGAGGAGGAACACGGCGGTGTCGCGGGTCTTCTTGAGCGCGTCGCCCGCGAAGTTGCGCACGGCCTCGTCGTTGACGCCGAACGAGCCGTCGAGGGACGAGCCCCCTGCCGCCTGGTGCCCGGAGTCGCTCGCGAAGGTGGCGTAGCCGCGGCCCAGGGGTGTGCGCCGGTCGCCCGGCCCGTACGGCACATTGCCGGTGACATCGGGGATCGCACCGTCGTAGCCGCCCCCGCCGAACATCATCGCCCTGTTGTTCCACTGGTCGGGCAGGGCGACGCGCATCTCGATGTCGGGAGCGCTCGGGTCCACTGGATGTATCGCCGCGTCGACCTGGCAGTACGACCCGATGGCGGTGGGTCCGTCACCGGAGGCGCCCACCGTCCGAGCGCTCGTCACCTCCGCGCCGGTGGTCGGCATGCCGATGGCGGCCGCGGGGATCTTCACACCCTCCAGTTCCGCACAGGAAGCGGTCCTGGGGGTGGCGTGCACGGAGGGTGCCAGTGCGCCTCCCACCAGCGTGAACGCAAGTCCGGAAGCTGCAAGGATTCTCTTCACCCAGTCCTCCACGCGTCGGGGTCTTCAGCCGCGTACCGAACTCGCCGGGACGGGCGCATCGGGGGCGCCCCTCAAGCCCAGGACACACGCCTCAGGGCAGGTGCATGCCAATGAGGGGCATGCTCCGTCGCGAGCAGGAGTCGGCGGTCGGTCCACTGTGACGGTGCGTTCACGCACGGGCAACGTGCGGGAAATGGCTAGTTGTGCGCCGCGGGAGTGCAGAAAAGTTCAGTCCACGTAGCGTCGGGCCTCGCGGCTCAGTGACGTGACGGCCGCACCTCGCCGGCGGGCCGGGGACGTGACTCGGTCGACGCCTCGGCTCCCAGGAACATCTGCTCCATCTTCCGCATGGTGACCTGGAGTTCGCGCACCATCGCGGCCACCGCGGGCCGCCGCAGCGTCTCGGCTCGCGCGACCAGCCAGTAGTCCATCCTGATGGAGATCTCGTCCTTCAGGACCCTGGTCAAGTCGTCGTGCCGCGCGGCCAGGAACGTCGGGAGAAGTCCGAGGCCGCCGCCCGCCCTGGTGGCCTCGACATGAACGAACACGTTGGTGGAGGTCACCGAGTCCCGCATCTCGGGGAGATAGCGCCGACCCACGTCGAGGTCGTCGACCTGGAGCATGGAGGAGATGAAGTACACGAGGTTGTGCCGGTCCAGGTCGTCGATCGAACCCGGCGCGCCGTGCCGGCTCAGGTACTCGGGCGACGCGAACATGCCCAGCACGTAACCGCCCAGCCGGAACGCCTGCGCCCGGACGACCCGGGGCTCACCGACGACGACCTCGATGTCCAGTCCCGACCGGTGCTGCGCCGCCCGCCGGGTCGCGGAGACGATCTCGACGGCGAGACCGGGATGACGCCGGTGCAGCCGGGCCGCGGCCGGGGCGGCGACGAACGTGCTGAACGCGTCGGCGGCCGACAGCCGCACGACGTCCTCGATGACCGGCTCGGCGTCCGGGTCCGCTTCCAGTTCCAGCAGTACCCGGTCGAGCCGCTCGGCCGCCGCCAGAGCGCGCTCACCGAGCGGGGTCAGCTCCCAGCCGGAGGCGGAGCGGAGCAGCAGCTTTCCCCCAACGGCCTGCTCCAGGGCGGCGATTCGACGGGATACCGTCACGTGGTTGATCCCCAGGGCTTCCGCGGCGCGACTGAAACGGCCGCTGCGGGCGACCTCCAGCAGGATCAGCAGGTCATCGGCACTGGGTCGCGTCGTCGGCATCTGCACATATTTGCAGATGCGGCCTGCAGATCAACCCATGAACTGTGCATTGACGTAACTTCGGCCGCTCCGAAGACTCGTGAACACACCCCGGCGCAGGGCGACTGGGGCCCTTCCACGACACACGGACAAGGAAGTCCCATGTCCTCAACCGCACCGTCCTCCGGTTCCGCACTGCGCCGGATCGTCTTCGCCTCCATGGCGGGGACCGTCGTCGAGTGGTACGAGTTCTTCCTCTACGGCACAGCCGCGACGCTGGTGTTCGGCAAGCTGTTCTTCCCCTCCGGCGGCAGCGAGCTCGACGGAATCCTCGCCGCGTTCGTCACGTACGCCGTCGGATTCGCGGCTCGCCCCCTGGGCGGCGTGGTGTTCGGTCACTTCGGCGACCGTTACGGGCGCAAGACCCTGCTCCAGGTCAGCCTCGTCATGGTGGGCGTCGCCACCTTCGCCATGGGCTGCATCCCGAGCTTCGACTCCATCGGCTACGCCGCACCGGCCCTGCTCGTCACCCTGCGCTTCCTCCAGGGCTTCGCGGTCGGCGGTGAGTGGGGCGGCGCGGTGCTGCTCGTGGCCGAGCACAGCCCGGACAACCGCCGCGGATTCTGGTCGAGTTGGCCGCAGGCGGGCGTGCCCGCCGGGAACATGCTCGCCACGATCGTGCTGCTCATCCTCACCTCGACGCTGTCGGACTCCGCGTTCCTCGCCTGGGGCTGGCGCGTGGCGTTCTGGCTCTCCGCCGTCATCGTCCTCATCGGCTACTACGTGCGGACGAGCGTCACGGACGCACCCGTCTTCAAGGCCGCCCAGGCGAAGCTGGCGGAGACCTCGAAGACCGGCTACGGAGTGCTTGAGGTGCTTCGGCGCTTTCCCCGCTCGGTGCTGACCGCGATGGGTCTGCGCTTCGCCGAGAACCTCATGTACTACCTGGTCGTGACCTTCTCGATCACCTACCTGTCGACCGTCGTGAAGACCGGAACGACGACGATCCTGCGTCTGATGCTGCTCGCACACCTCGCGCACTTCATCGCCATCCCGCTCGTCGGCGCCCTCACCGACCGGGTGGGCCGCCGGCCCGTCTACGCCGTCGGGGCCGTCCTCAGCGGCACCTGGGGGTTCTTCGCCTTCCCGATGATGGACAGCGGGCATGACGCGGTCATCCTCGCGGCGATCACGATCGGCCTGCTGTTCCACTCGCTGATGTACTCGGGCCAGCCCGCGATCATGGCGGAGATGTTCCCCACCCGGATCCGCTACTCCGGGATCTCCCTGGGCTACCAGGTCACGTCGATCCTCGCCGGTTCGCTCGCGCCGATCATCGCCGTAGCCCTCCTGGAGGACTTCGACAGCTCGACCCCGATCGCCCTGTATCTCGCGGCGGCCGCCGTCCTGACGCTCGTCGCGGTGGCTTTCGCGCGCGAGACACGGGGCACGTCGCTGGCCGCGCTCGACGAGCACTTCACCACCGCGCAGAAGGAAGCTCACGCATGACCACCGGCACCTTCAAGTCCACGTGGGAGTCGGCGGTGCTGGAGCACGCCGGCCGCCCGTTCCTCCTGTTCCGCTCCGCGTCGGGCACAGTGACGCAGTGGTCTTACGGAGAGTTCGACGCCGTCGTCGCCCGCACGGCCTCCGCGCTGCGCGCCGCCGGGGTAGAGGCGGGCTCGCCGGTGCATCTCGCGCTGCGCAACTGCCCTGCCTTCATTGCTCTTTGGCTGGCGGCGACCCGGATCGGGGCCTGGATCGTGCCCGTGGACCCGGCGTCGGCGGCACGCGATGTGGCCTCTCAGGTGCGTCGTGTGCGCCCGGTCGTCGGGGTGTGCGCCGCCGACCGGGCCGCCACGTACCGGGAAGGCGCGGGCGTCACGGTTCCCGTCGTGATCGAACTCGCCGAGGACGCCTGCGACGTCACGGAGTCCGGACCGCTCGCCGGGGGTGTCACCGCATCGACCGCTCCCGAGGTGACCCCGGCCGACCGGCTCGCGGTGATGTTCACCTCCGGCACCACGTCCGAGCCCAAGGGCGTGCTGCTGACCCAGGCGAACTACGCGCATGTCGCCACGACGATGGCTGCCGCCGCACACCTGGAGCCGCGCCACCGTTGGCACGTCACACTGCCCCTGTTCCACGCCAACGCGCAGTACTACTGCATCGCCCCGGCGATCGCGGTGGGCGCGAGTGTCGCGCTGAGCGCCACCTTCAGCGCGTCCGGCTGGATCCCGCACGCCAGGGAGCTCGGCGCCACTCATGCCAGCCTCTTCGCCGCGCCGATCCGCATGATCCTGGCCCGCCACGCGCACGACGAGCCGCCGCTGCGACTGGAGCACGTCTGGTTCGCGCAGAGCCTGGGCGCCGAACACCACGCGGAGTTCGCGCGGCTCGTCGGGACGCGCCCACGCCAGCTCTACGGAATGACCGAGACGGTCGCGATCGTCTGCGCGGACACGGCCGAACCACCGACGCATGACGTGATCGGAACTCCCTTGCCCGGGCGCCGGGTTCACGTCGCCGACCCGGCCGGACGGGGCATCGCTCCTCCGGGCGTCCCGGGCGAACTGTCCGTCCTCGGCACCCCGGGCGTGGACCTGTTCGCCGGTTACCTCGACGACGAGCGGACGACGCAGAGCGCCTTCCGGGCGACCGCGGACGGCACCTGGTTCGCGACCGGCGACCTGGTGTCCGCGGACGCCGACGGCGCCCTGAGGTTCGTCGGCCGCGTCGACGACGTCATCAAGGTGTCGGGCGAGAACGTCAGCCTCACCGAGGTCGAAGCCGCCGTGGCCCAGGCGCCAGGGGTCCTCGAGGTCGCCGTGATCGCGCAACCCGATCCGGTACGCGACGTCGTACCCGTCGCGTACGTCGTCGCCCGCGACCCCGACAACCCTCCGCACAGCAGCGACCTCGCACAGTGGGCCGCCAACCATCTCGCCCCGGCGGCCCGGCCCCGCGCATGGCACTTCCTCGACGAACTCCCCCGCACCAGCGTCGGGAAGGTCCGACGCTTCCGCATCCCCCGCTGACACACCACCCGACGTAGAAGGAGAGCGCGATGGAGACCATGTCACGGACCGCCCTGGTCACCGGTTCCGCACAGGGCATCGGCCGGGCCATCGCCGAACGCCTGATCTCGGACGGCCACGACGTCGTCCTCCTCGACGTGGCCGATCACGTACACCGGACGGCCAAGGAGATCCGGGCGGCGGAATCGCTCCAGGTCGACGTGCGTGACCTGGAAGCCCTGCGCGCGGCGATCCACGGGGCCGCCCGCGACCACGGATCGCTGGGCATCCTGGTCAACACGGCGGGCACCTGCGGCAGGGAGTCCTTCGAGGACCTCAGCCCCGAGGCCTGGCACCGCGACCTCGACACCAACCTCACCGCCACGGCCTTCGCATGCCAAGCAGCCGTCTTCCCGCACATGCGCGAGCAGGGCTGGGGCCGGCTGGTGAACATCGCGTCGGTCTCCGGCAAGGTGGGCGGCATCGGCCCGGTCGACGCGGACGGAAGCGGCGGCCGCTCCGGGGCCGCGTACGTGTCGGCGAAGGCGGGGGCGATCAACCTGACCCGCTGGATCGCCCGGCAGGTCGGCCACTGGGGCATCACGTGCAACGCGGTCGCGCCGGGGCCGATCGCCTCCCCGATGGCGGCGGGCGGCGAATACGGCGTGGACGACCAGCCCATCCCCCGCTTCGGCACGGCCGCCGAGGTGGCCGGCGCGGTGTCGTATCTCGTCTCCCCCGGCTCCGACTACACCACCGGGACCTGCCTCCACGTCGACGGAGGACGGGTGCCGGCGTAAGGCGTGTCGCCCCGGGGCCGAGCCAGGTCTTCCTCGGCCCCGGGGCGATCCGGCCCGTGCTGCCGACTACTTGGTGATCCAGGTGCCATCGCTCTGGGCGTCGATCGGGATGTCGAGCGTGAGCATGAAGCCGGAGATCATCCGGTAGAAGCCGATGACGATCAGGGCGTCCGCCAGCTCCTGGATGCCGAAGGTCTTCAGGCTGTTCTTGAAGAGCACCGCGGGTGCCTTGCCATGCCGGAGCACTCCCGCCGCGAAGCGCAGCAGGACACGGTCGCCGTCGGAGAACAGGGAGGGGTCGTCCCAGCGGTCCTCCGCGATCGCCAGCATCTGCTCGTCCTTCACGCCGGCCGCCCCCGCTATGGAGACGTGCTGGTCCCACTCGTAGGCGTTGTTCTCCTGGGTCGCGACGAACAGCACCAGAAGCTGAACGCTGTACTGGTCCAGCGTGAGCCG
This sequence comes from Streptomyces sp. NPDC102462, assembly GCF_044765425.1. Lineage (NCBI taxonomy): Bacteria > Bacillati > Actinomycetota > Actinomycetes > Kitasatosporales > Streptomycetaceae > Streptomyces > Streptomyces sp. NPDC102462. The sequence continues at coordinate 16,962 of NZ_JBIWKB010000059.1, forward strand.
CTTGAAGACGGCGTCCGTGAGGTCCATGACCTCGACAAACGTGCCCGGGCTGTGGGCGAGCATGCGGAAGAGGTTGACCTTGACGGGAACGTCGTCGAAGCGCTCCCTCACCCGCTCGGGGAGTTCGTCGAGGTTCGGGAAGGGGACGTCAACGGTCGAGTAGAGCGTGGGATGAGACATGTGCACTTCTTTCCGGGGCGTGAACGGGACGGTGCGGCGGGAGGCTCAGGCCATCACCATGCCGCCGTCGACGTGGAGCACCGTGCCGGTGACGAATCCGGCGTCCGGCGCCAGCAGATAGCTGACCGCGCCCGCGACTTCCTCGGGCCTGCCCATGCGGCCTGCGGGGATGTTCTCCACGCCGTACTCCGCGTGTGTCGTCATCGCCGACTCGATCGGTCCCGGGGCGACGCTGTTGGCCGTGATGCCCCACTTGCCTGCCTCGCGGGCGATCCACCGGGTCAGGTTGATGACACCGGCCTTGGACGCGGCGTACGCGGCGCCCGAGCGTCCGCCCGACCCGTCGGCGTGCACGGGTCCGACGCCCCCGACCTTCCCGGAGACCGAGGCCACGTTGACGATGCGACCGTGCCCCTGCTCGCGCATGTGGGGGAAGACGGCCGCCTGGCACAGGAAGAACAGGCCGGTCAGGTTGGTCGCGATATCCGTGTCCCAGGCTTCACGGGTCATGTCCTCGAAGGAGTCACGGTGCGCGGTTCCCGCGCAGTTGACGACCGCGCCGAGTCCGCCTGTCTGCTCGACAAACCGGTTCAGCACCGCGCGCACGCCGTCCGTGTCCCGCAGATCCAGTCGGTAGGAAGCCGCAGCACCCACGGCGGCGGCCTGCTCCGCGACCTTCTCCTGTACGTCGATCATCCCGACCGCCCAGCCCTCGGCCGTCAGCCGCTGGGCGATCGCCAGGCCGATGCCGCTCGCGGCGCCGGTCACGAGGACGGACTTGGGCACACCTGTCGTGGGGGCTTCGCTGCTCATCTGTTCTTTCTCCTCTTTCCGAAGGTCCGCAGGCCCCGTGCACCTCGCCGCGCACCGCGCCGGCAGGAGTCCCGCAAATAGGGAAAGGACCTTGACCTAATTGCCACGGTAAGAGGCCGCGGTTAATATGTCAAAGTGCTTGACCTAAACCGACCGGATCGCTTCGACCGCGACGTCACGCTCTTCTACTTCGCCTACCGGGCCTTCACGAGCGCCGCCGACGACGCCCTCGCGCGCCACGACATGGGCCGCCCCCACCACCGCATCCTGGTCTTCGTCGCGTGCTCGCCGGGGCTGAGCGTCGGCGAACTGTGCGGCACGATGGGCCTGACCAAGCAGGCCATCAACGCCCCCCTGCGCCGGCTCATCACGCACGGTCTCATCGAGATGCGGCCGAGTGAACGGGACCGTCGCCGCAAGGAGTTGTATCTGTCGGCGGAGGGCGCCGAGCTGGAGCGGTCCCTGCACGCTCGTCAGCGCGAGCTGTTCCAGGAGGCGCTGGGCGAGGCCGGCCCCGCCGCGGCCGAGGGGTGGCGCGCCTTCATGGCGGCGCTGGCGGGGTCCGGCTGGGCCGCGTTCAGCGCGACGCTCGACGGCCGCGGCGAACCGAATCCCTGAGGGGGTCCGCCCCCACACAGACATGTGCCGCCGCATGCGGCGCACCCCCGGGTCAGGTCGGGCGTGCGTCACATGCGGCGGCTGACTGGTGGTTCAGCTTCCCTGGACCGGGTGCTCCTTCCAGAAGCGGTACTGGTGTGCCGCTTCGAGGTCGACGGTGTGCACCCCGTCGGAGCCCGAGCCGAGGTTCATGGCGTCCGAGGACTTCTGGTAGGCGGGCCAGTGCGGCGAACCGGGACCGTTGGGGTTGCCCGTGGCGGCGAAGCGCGTCCAGTAGTCGATCATCTGGTTGCTCAGCACCTTCTGCGCGGGCGTGAGGGATCCGAACGAGCCGACGAAGAGGTACCCGGAGTCCGAGCCGTGGTAGACACCGAGGTCGACACCGGGGATGAGCGGCGGAACCGTGGTGTCGTTGAACTCGTACAGGTACAGCGGCGCGTTGCCGGTGCTCTTCAGCAGGTGGGCGCTGTTGAGGTAGGAGCACCAGCTGAGCAGGCCGCGGGGCATGCAGTCCGTCGAGAGCGTCGAGAGCGCGGTGAACGCGGACGGGTACTTCGACAGGGGGTACTGCGCGAGTACCGCGTCGGCGTCCTTGCCGAAGGTGTCCCGGATGAACTTCTCGTAGCTCTCGGCCGTGACCGGCTTGCCCGCCAGGTCGTTGCCGAGCGCGATGTAGACGCTGGTCTCCGAGTGCGTACCTCCGTAGATGGTCGGGATGGGCGGACTGCGGCGGGAGGCGAGCGCCTTGGCGGGCTGCTCCGGCAGCACGGTCGTCCCGGCCAGCGGGAACCAGTCGAAGCCCGACTCCCCGGCCGTCGAGGCCAGGTCGGAGGCGTTCTTCTGGCGGAGGCACCCGACGATGTCCGCGTTCGAGCCGGTGCATCCGGACTTCGCGGCGAACTTGTCCCCGTTCTGCTCGCCCTGCGCGAGGGTGTTGAGCTGAGCGGTGCACGACCCGCTCTGGACGATCGACTTGTCGAGGAGCCCCTTGCTGCCCGGTGACGCCAGTTGGTAGCAGGTGCTCATGGCGCCGGCCGAGATACCGAAGACCGTGACGTTGTCCGGGTCGCCACCGAACGCCGCGATGTTGCGCTGCACCCACTTCAGGGCGGCCTGCTGATCCTGCAGCCCGTAGTTGCCCGAGGTGCTCGCCGTCGTGTCCAGGCCGGCGTGGGCGAGGAAACCAAAGGCGCCCAGGCGGTAGTTGAGGGTGACGGCCACGACGTCGCCGCGCGTGGTGAGGGTACTGGTGTTGTTCTCGCTGCCGCTTCCCCCGGTGAATCCGCCACCGTGGATGTAGACCATCACGGGCTTCTTCGACGGGGTTTCCGGCTTCGGCCTCGGCGTGGTGACGTTCAGGTAGAGGCAGTCCTCCGAGCCGGTCACCCCGACCGGGCTCTTCACCATGCAGGTGCTTCCGGGCTTGGTGGCGTCCCGGGTCCCGGACCAGGACGCGGCCGGCCGGGGCGGCTGCCAGCGCAGCTCCCCCACCGGGGGCGCGGCGAACGGTATGCCGGAGAAGGACCGGTAATCGTCGGCGACCGTGCCCTTCACGAGTCCCTTGTCGGTCTGTACGACGGCCGGGTCGGTCTGCGGTGCGGCGCTCGCTCCCGTCGTGGCGAACAGGGTGGCGGCGGCGATGGTGGCGGTGGCCACCGCGACCTTTACGGTGACCATGGCCCGGCGCGCCGCTGTGCGGGGCAGTCCTCTGTCGCGTGGTGCCAGTAATGACTTGATCATTACGCTCCTCTTCGGTGTGCGGGGTGACTCTCGGCTTCTTGCGTTCCTTTCGATCTCCGTGCGGCCGCCGGGCATGTCTCGGCGACCGCACGGAAGCTGGTGAAGTCCGTTGCGGGGAGCGGCAGTTCAGGGGGCGATGAGCACCGTGTCGGTCTGCGGGTCCCCTGCCGACCGGGCGAGGTGCAGCGTGAACTCCCCGGGCTCGGTCCTCCAGCCGCTGTCCGTCCAGTGCTGGAACGCGCGCTCCGCGAGGGGGATCGTGACGTCGACGCGCTCGCCGGGGGCCGCGTGCACGGTGGCGAATCCGGCGAGCCAGCGGGCGGGCCGCTCCACCGACGTGTCGGGGCGCGACAGATAGAGCTGGACGACGTGCTTGCCGGGGCGGGCGCCGACATTGCGGACGCCGACGCGCACGGTACGGCCCTCGGCGCTGAACTCCTCGTGCTCCCACTGGGTGTAGCCCGTACCCGCCCCGAACCAGTAGGCCGGGGTGAGCCCGTCCTTCAGGTAGGCGCGGTGCCCGATGTGCAGACCCTCGGCGTAGTGCAGTGCGCCGTCCGTGGGGTCCACCTCGTCGACCGGCGCGGCCTGCGGCCCGGCCGGCCAGGTCGTCGGCAGCCGGCCACCGGGTTCGACGGCGCCGGAGAGCACGTCCGCGAGGGCGTTGCCGAACTCCATGCCGGGGAACCAGGCCAGCAGCACGCCGGCCACGTCCGCACGCCACGGCATGTGCACCGGGCCGCCGGAGTTGACCACGACGACGGTACGAGGATTCGCGGCGGCCACGGCTGCCACGAGCTCGTCCTGCCGGCCCGGCAGGCGCAGATGCTCGCGGTCGTGGCCTTCGCTCTCGATGGTCTCGGTCGTGCCGACCAGCACCACGGCGACGTCGGCCTTCCGCGCCAGCTCGACGGCCCGGGCGAACTCCTCGTCCTCCGGCAGCTCCGGCCGCCGCAGGCCCAATCCGGCGCGGGACAGGGGGAGTTGCGGGTCCCATGTGTAGCGGACGGTGACCGCGACCTGTTCGCCGCTCGCGAGGTCGACCACGGTGCTGACTGCCCGCGGGGCGAACAGGGAGCGGAGGAGGTCATGCGGGTCGAGGGGGACCGTTTCGGCCACGCTCGGCCCGTCGTCGACCGTCACCTCCACGGTGCCGGTACCGAAGCCGCCCAGCCGCCACGCCCCGGAACACGAGGCGCGGAGGGTGGCCCGGAGCTCGAACGCGACGCTGCCGGGTGGCGTCGTCGTGGCGCTGCGGAAGATGGTCGTGGTGGTGGTCGGTTCCTTCTCCAGCAGCGTGCCGTCCGCCGAGAACCAGCTCAGCGTCGCTTCCACGAGCTCGGGTTCGCGCACCGGGTGCAGATCCGCGTGCACCTGAACTCCGTCGGCCTGCGCGACCCGCCCTCCCCAGGTGGCGCGCAGTCCCTGTTCCGGTGTCACCGTGTAGGGCGCGAACACCGTGGCGCTGCCGCCCCCTTGGGTCCGGGGGTCGCGGGTGGCCGGGCCGATCAGCGCCACGGTCGTGTCGGGGGCCAGCGGGAGTACGTCGTCGGCGTTGCGCAGGAGCACCATGCCGGCGGCGCTCGCCTCCCGGGCGAACGCGGACGTCGCGGCCGGGGAGGGGGGCGTCGGGCGCGGCGCGGCACCCGGCACACCCTTCAGTGCGCCCACGCGTTCGGCGAGCAGCAGCAGGTGGCGTACCTTCTCGTCGATCGCCTCGACGGGCACGGCTCCCGACAGGACGGCTTCGGCGAGGGGCTCGCCCCACAGCTTCGAAGGACCCGGCATCGCCAGGTCCAGACCCCCGCGGGCCGGTTCCTCGGTCGAGTACAGCGCTCCCCAGTCGGACATCACCATGCCGTCGAAGCCCCACTCGCCGCGCAGCGGGTCCTGGAGGAGCGGGTTCTCGGTCATCGGGGCGCCGTTGACCCCGTTGTAGGCCGCCATGATCGACCACGGGCGGGACTCGGTGACGACGTGCTCGAACGGGGCCAGATACAGCTCGCGCAAGGTGCGCTCGTCGATCCGGGCGTCGAGGGTCATGCGCTCGGTCTCCGAGTCGTTGGCGACGTAGTGCTTGGGGCAGGCGGCGACGCCGCCCGCCTGGACGCCCCGCACATACGCGGCGGCGAGCCGCCCGGTGAGCAGTGGGTCCTCGGAGTAGCACTCGAAGTGCCGTCCCCCGCGGGGAACGCGGTGCAGGTTGATGGTGGGGCCGAGGACGACGTCGACGTCCTTGGCCGACGCTTCGGCGGCGAGGAACGCCCCTACCCGGGCCAGGAGTTCCTCGTCCCAGCTCGCGGCGAGCGCGGTGGGCGACGGGAGGTTGGCCGAGGTGTTGCGCTCGTCCTCGGTCCAGCCCCGGATGCCGACCGGGCCGTCGGACAGGTGGAGTGCGCGCAGGCCGATCTCCGGGAGTTCGGCCGTGGTCCAGAACCCGGCGCCGGATATGAGGCGGAGTTTGCCGGCCAGGTCCAGGGCGCGCAGGCGACGGTCGGTCATGCGGTGGTGCTCCTTGTCGCGGCGGTGGAGGCGGCCGTGGATGCGCCGGTGAATGCGGCGGTGAAGTGGTGACGGCCCGGACCGACACGCTCCGGCGGCCGGCCCGGCAGTCTGACGTCGGCCGTGGTCCCGGGCGGAACGAACACCGACAGGTGAAGGGAGTCGTTCTGAAGGGTCCAGGACGACTCGATGCGGCCGTAGGGCGACTCGTGTGCGGCGGAGGCCGCCGTGAGTCCGCCGCCGGGTACGGGCTCGATGCGGAACGAGCGGTAGCCGGGCTGGTCGCCCGGGCGGATGCCCGCGCAGTAGTGGTGCAGGAAGCTGACGACGGCGCCCTTGGAGTAGTGGTTCAGCGACGCGTGCGGAGTTCCGTCCTCGGCGAGCCCGTTCCAGTGCTCCCAGACCGTGGTGGCGCCGCGGTCGATCATGTAGAGCCAGGACGGCGGGGAGTCCTGGAAGAGCAGTTCGTACGCCAGGTCCGCGTGTCCGGTGTCGGCGAGCACGGGCAGCAGGTCGGGGGTGGCGAGGAAGCCGGTCCCCAGGTGCGTGTCCGCGGCGCGGACCAGGTCGACAAGTTGCCTCGCCACCCCCTCGCGCAGGTTCTCCTCGACCAGGCGGAAGCGCAGTGCCCGCACGAGGTTGGCCTGGCTCGCCGGAACGACCAGTCCGTCGCCGTCGACGAACTCGGTCTGCCAGGCGCCGCGGGCCCCCTGGGCGAGGTCGGCGTACCGGGCGGCCTCTGCGGGGCGGTCGAGTACGTCGGCGATGCGGCTCATCAGCTGGGCCGACCGTGCGAAGTACGCCGTGGCGACGACGGACTTGTCGCGGGCCACGAACGCGTCGAGGTCCCCGCTCAGATCTGCTCCCGGTTCGAGCCACTCCCCCCAGTGGAAGCCGGTGTCCCACAGGTAGCGCTCGTGCGACCGCACGGGCCCCGTGCGGTCGGGGTGCCGGCCCTCGGCGGCGGCGTGTTCGGCGCGGTCGAGCCAGCGCGTCATGTTCGGCCACAGGTCGGCGAGGAGCTTGGTGTCCCCGTACGCGCGGTACATCGCCCAGGGGACCATGACGATCGCGTCGCCCCAGCCCGCCGATCCGTGGATGAAGGCGACCGGGCTGTCCGGCCCCTCCGCCGTCGGCGCGGACGGCGAGATGCTCGTGATGGTGCCGTCCTTCCACTGGTCGGCGGCGACATCGCGCAGCCACTTGGTGGAGAACCCGGCGACGTCGTAGAGGAACGCGGCGGTGGGCGCGAAGAGCTGCCAGTCACCGGTCCAGCCGGCCCGTTCTCGGTGCGGGCAGTCGGTGGGGATGTCGCACGCGTTGTCGCGGAAGCTCCACACGGCCGCCTCGTGCAGCTTGTTGATGCGTTCGTCGCTGCACCTGAACAGGCCGGTCGGCTTCATGTCGGTGTGGACGACGATGCCCGTCACGTCGTCGGTGGTCAGCGGGCCCGGGTGCCCTTCGATACGGACGTACTGGAATCCGTGCGTGGTGTGCCGCGGTTCGAAGACGTCACCGTCCGTGCCGCGGGACACGACGTGGTCGACCATGCCGGCCGGCAGCGGCACCGGACTGGCGGGTCCCACCGGGCCGAGGTGGTCGGTCGTCACATCCCCGGACCTGTCGAGCGCCTCGCCGTGGGTCAGGGTGAGGCGGGTCCCCTCCGGCCCCAGGTTCTTCAGGCGGACCCACCCGTTGATGTTCTGACCGAGGTCGGCGACGTACCGTCCGTCGTCGAGCCGGCTGACGCTGCGTGCGGGAATCTCCTGGACGCGGCGCGGCGGCGGGGCCTCCATGGAGACGAGCTGCCCGTGCCCGATCTCCGCCTCAACTACTTTCTCCCATCCGCCTGTTCGGCCGATGAGGCGGCGGTCCTCGCTCTGCCCCTCGACCAGGTCGGCGGCGGTGACGTGCGAGGTGCGGCTGCGCCACGACGTGTCGGTGCCGAACAGCGACGTGCTCCCGTCCGGATGCTCGACGTGCAGCTGGGCGAGGAACGCCGTGCGCTCGCCCCACTGGTCGACGGCGCGGCCGAGTCCGATCTGCCCGCGGAACCAGCCGTCGCTGAGCAGCACACTGACGTCGTTCGGCCCCTCGGCCAGCAGCTCCGTGACGTCGTACGTCTGTGTCTGCAGGCGTTGGCCGTACTGGGTGAAGCCGGGTGTCAGTTCAAGATCGCCGACGCGGTGGCTACCGAGGAAGACCTCGTAGATGCCGTGGGCGGTCGCGTTCAGTCGCGCGCGGCTGACCGGCTTCCCCATGTGCACAGTGGTGTTCAGCTCGTAGGCGGGGCGCTGTCCGGCAGGTGCCACGATGCCCTCGGCCGGGCGGATCCACCGCGCCGTCCAGTCGGCGGGGTGCAGCAGCCCGGTCTCGAAGGCGGCCCACTCCGACCACGCCGACTCCCCCGCGTCGGTGCGTACGCGGACCTGCCAGCGCACGCGGCGCTGTGCCTCCACAGGGGCGAACGGCCAGGCCACGAGGACGCTGTCGGCGCTGCTCACCCAGCCGGTGTCCTCGTCGGTGTCCAGGCGGACGCGGTACGCCTGCTGGGCGGTGGTGTGCGACGGCAGGCGCCAGGACAGGCGAGGGGCGCTCTCGCCGAGCCCGAGCGGGTCGTCGAGGTGCTCGACTCGCAGATGCGTCGGCCGGTTCATGCGGCGATCCGCCCCTTCACGTCCGTGCGGAGAATTCCGGCGATGGTGTCCAGTGCCGCGCCGACCGGTTCGATCGTGGCGGGGAGATTGAGGAAGCCGTGCAGCATCCCTTTCACGTTCATCTGGTGGACGTCGACGCCAGCCAGGGCCAGCGCCGCACAGAACGCCTCACCGGAGGGGCGGAGGTCGTCGTACTCGGCGTTGAGCACCAGCGTCGGGCACAGTTCGGCGAGTTCGGCGCGCGAGGGCATCGCGTAGCCGTCGGCCCGGCTGACCGGGCCGCCCAGGTAGTTCTCCATGACGGCGCTGATCGTCTCGGCGGGGAACCGGAGCAGCGCCGGGACCTCGGCCATCCGGGCGGCGAGCGCCGCCGACGGCGGCGGGTTCACGGGGTGCATTCCGGGATAGGCGAGGACGAGGTGGCGCGGCTGCCACTGGTCCTCGTCCCGCAGCTTCAGGGCGGCGCCCGTCGCGAGGTTGGCGCCGGCGCTGGCACCGCCCGCGTAGACCTGTTCGGGGTCGATGCCCAGCGTCAGGCCGTGGTCGCGGACCCATCGGACGGCGGCGACGACGTCGTCGTGCGGGACGGGGTAGGTGACCCCGCCGACGGCCAGCCGGTAGTCGACGCTGACGACGACGGCCCGGGCGCGCAGGGCGAGTTCCCGGGCCACCCAGTCGGCTTCAGGCATGTCGACGGAGCCGCCCAGGAAGGCTCCGCCGTGCATCCAGACCAGACCGGGTCCGGGCTGGGAACCGGCCTCCGGCCCGGCGGCGTCCGGCGTGTAGACGCGCACCGGCACCTCTCCGTGCGGGCCGGGCGCCGAAGCCGTCCGGACGCCGACCTCGGGGACCTCGTACTCCGGGTAGGCGTCGAAGTCCCTGCGGCGCTCGGCCAGTTCGGGGTTGTTGAAGAACTCGTCGGCCGAGGTGATGCCGTCGAGAAGAGGGAACCTGCTCGATACGGCCTCGTGGACGGGCATGAAAACTCCTTGGTTCTTCGGCGCCGCGACACAGCACGCGGGGCAGTGTCTGATCGCGGGATGTTCACAGGGTGTGGCGCGGCGGCCGCGCTCAGTGGGACCGGGGCGCGGTCAGTGGGACTCGGGCGCGGTCAGATGACCGAGGCCGCCGAGCCAGTCCCGCAGTCGTTCGGGCCACGCGTCGACGGCCCGGCCCGTCTTGTTGAGGCCGAATCCGTGGCCTCCGTCCGGGTAGATGTGCGCCTCGACGGGCCGTCCGGCCCGCTTCCAGGCGCCGATCATCTGCATCGTGTCGTCGAAGCAGAGCGGGTCGTCCGCGGTGACGACGGTGAAGAGCGGCGGTGTCTCCCGTGGGACGGTGGAGTCGACGAGGCCGCCGTAGACGCAGGCGACGAAGTCGGGGCGGTGCGCGTCCTGTTCGGCGAGCGCGGCACGCGCCGAGAGGTAGCCTCCGGCGGAGAATCCGACGAGGCCGACCTTTCCCGGGTCCACACTCCATTCGGCGGCCCGCTCGCGGACCACCCCGATCGCTCGTATCAGGTCGGCGAGCGCGAGCGCGGGCACGCCTTGAGTCACGTCGGCGATGGTGCGCCCGGGAGTCGTGTCGCCGCCTTGCAGGGGCGCGAACGCGGACAGGAAGTGCCGTACGAAGTCGGGCTGTGTCGGGCCGCTGTCGGCGAGTCGGTACTTCAGCACGAAGGCCGCGACACCGCGCGTTTGCAGCCATTCGGCGACGTCGCTTCCCTCGCTGTCCATCGACAGCATGATGAAGCCGCCGCCCGGAGCGACGATGACGGCGGCGCCTGTCGCCACCTCCGGGTCGGGGAGGTACGCCGTCAGGGTCGGCACCACGACGTTGCGGATCCGGTGTCCACCGGCCGGATCCTTGAACGCCTTCTCCTGGTGCGTCCAGCCCTCCGACCCGGGTGCCGCGGCCGGCCACAGACGTATCTCGTCGTCCCGCAGTACGGAATCGACGCTGTCGGTCGCCGCCATCGCTGCGGCGAACGCCTTCATGAGGTCGGGCTTCTGCTCGCCGTCCGGGGAGGTGCCCGCCGGGGCGGCGGCCTGCGGGTCGGCGGTCTGCGGGTCGGCGGTCTGCGGGGAGGTGGAATCCATGTGCTCTGCTCAACTCTCTCTTCTGCGGTTGCCGCGGTCGCCGCGGTTCAGTTCTTGACGCAGAGCGCGGCCAGGGACGAGATCTTCGAGTCCCGCTGGGCGCCCCGCACCGCGTCGCGGTCCAGTCCGTTCGTGAGGAACGCGAACGACAGACCTGTCTCCGGGTCCGCCCAGCCGGCCTGGCCGCCGAAGCCGCCGTGGCCGAACGTCCGGGCGGAGGCCGTGAGTCCGAACAGCCGCAAGGACAGGGTGATGCCGCGCGAGGGAATCTCGATGTCGTGGCTGTCGCTGCCTGCGAGGCACATCCCGATGGTGCGGTTGGCGTGCGCGTTCTTCACCATTCCGCTGGGCAGCGCGTTGCGGATCTCGCTCGTGGCGACGCGCAGGATGTCCGGGCGCCAGACGTCGTCGGGGTTGTGCAGCACACGCTGGTAGAACATCGCCAGACCGGCGGCGTCGGAGACGGCGTTCGCTCCCGGGACCCCCAGGGCCAGCGTCCCGGGATCGTTGGCGAAGCCCAGCGTGCTGGTGAACGACGCTTCCATGACGGCGCTGTCGACCGGCGCACCGGTGACCTCTTCCAGGGCCTGTACCGCGTGTTCGCCGGTGACGACGCACTTCTTGACGTCCGCCTGCCGGGCCAGGGGCACGCCGAGTTCGACCCGGTCGAGGCCGGACGGTTCAAGGACCCGCGCCCGCAGAGCCTCATTGAGGTCTTCGCCACTCGCCCTGGCCACCAGTTCGGACAGGACCCAGTGCGCCGAGGTGGCGTGGTACTCGAACGTGCTTCCCGGTTCCCACTCCAGGCCCCATGCCTCCATGGCGCGCGCACGGCCCGCACGGGTGGCGAGGTGCTCCGCGTCGATCGTGGCGGTCGGGAATCCGCAGGTGTGGAGAAGCACCTGCTCAAGGGTGACGGTTTCCTTGCCGTTGGCCGCGAACTCGGGCCACAGGTCGCGTACCGGCGCGGAGAGATCGAGTTTCCCTTCGCCGAGCAACTGCCACACGACGGAGGCCACGATCGGCTTGGTCGCGGAGAAGAGGCAGAAGCGGTCGGCGTCGGTCGCGTCCCCCAGCGACTCGAAGGCGATCACCTCACCGTGCTGGGCGAGCGCGAACTGCGCCGCGGGGATGTGCCCCGCGTCGATGGCCTGCCGTACCTCGTCGCGGAGGGCGGTGAGTCGTCGCTGGTCGACCGTCATGAACGGGACTCCTCAGGAGTGGCCGATAGCGCGGTGGGCGCGTACCGGGACGTGTCGGGGTGGCCCGATTCCGGGTCGTAGAGGTGGCAGGCCAGCCGGACCTCCTGGTGCGTGACCTCCCGCGGGCGCCGGCTGACGCAGACGTCCGCGGCGCTGGGGCACCGGGCCGCGAAGGGACAACTGCCGCTCCCGGCGGGCTCTTTGAGGGCCCGGGGCGCGGTCAGGGCGGCACGGCGGGCCGCACGGCGGGCGCGCTGCTCGGCGACGTCAGGGATGGGCGCGGCGGTGTGCAGCGCCTGCGTATAGGGGTGCTTGGGGCGGCTGCTCACCACGTCGGCGGGACCGCTTTCCATGACCCGCCCCTGGTACAGGACGGCGATGCGGTCCGCCACGTGCCGGACGACTGCCAGGTCGTGGCTGATGAACAGATACGCCAGGCCCTGTTCGCGGCGCAGGTCGACGAGGAGGTTGAGCATCTGCGCCTGCGTGGAGAGGTCGAGTGCGCTGGTGGGCTCGTCGCAGACGATCAGTTCCGGGTCCACCGCGAGAGCGCGGGCGATCGCGATGCGCTGGCGCTGCCCTCCGGAGAACTCGTATGGATAGCGGTCCGCGGCGGACTCGGGCAGGCCGACCCGTCGCAGCAGCTGTGCCGCCCGCGCGCGACGGTCGGCTTTGTTGAGACGGTCGCGCGCCACGAGGGACTCGACGACGCTCTCACCCACGGTGCGGGACGGGTTGAGCGAGCTGTTCGGGTCCTGGAAGACCGTCTGGATGCGCTGGACCAGCGGGCCGCGTTCGGCTGCCGGCCGGTCGCCGATCTCGGTCCCGTCGAAGGCGATCCGGCCGCCCGCCGTCGGCACGAGGCCCAGCACCGCCCGGCCGAGGGTCGTCTTCCCCGAGCCGGACTCGCCCACCAGGCCGAGGGTTTCCCCTCGGGCCAGGGTCAGGGACACGCCGTCCACGGCCGGCGGGCGCCCGGGGTACGCCACTTTCAGGTCCTCGACCGAGAGCAGTGCGGTCATCGGGGAGTCTCCAGTGTCAGTTCGGCCAGTTCAGCGGTCCGGACGCACCGTGCGGCGCATGGCCCGTCCTTCGTCACCAGCTCGACCGGCCGCACGCGGCACTGCTCCTGGGCGTGGGGGCAGCGGTCGGCGAAGCGGCACCCTTCGGGCCAGTCCTTGGGCTGCGGAACGACGCCGGCGATGGCGTCGAGCCGTCCCGTACCCGCCGACGCTTCGGGCGTCGACGCCAACAGCCCCCTGGTGTAAGGGTGTTGGGGAGCACTGAGGACCTCCTCGACCTCGCCCTCCTCGACGACCTGACCGGCGTACATGACCGCCACCCGGTCGCAGCTGTCGGCCACGACACCCAGGTCATGGGTGACCAGGAGCAGCGCCATGCCGCGCTTGTCCTTCAACTCGCGCAACAGGTCGAGGATCTCCGCCTGCACCGTCACGTCGAGCGCGGTCGTCGGCTCGTCGGCGATGAGCAGCTCCGGTTCACCGGCGAGCGCCATGGCGATGGCCGCGCGCTGGGCCATGCCGCCGGAGATCTGGTGCGGATAGCTCTTGGCGGTGCGGGCCGGGTCGACGATGCCGACCTCCCCCAGGAGGTCGAGGCACCGGCCGTGGCTGTCCGCACGCGATACTCCGGCCGTGCGCCGAAGGACTTCCCGTAGCTGGCTGCCGACGGTGAACGACGGGTCCAGGGCGACCATCGGCTCCTGGGAGATCAGCCCGATACGCTTGCCGCGGAAGCGGGCCAGCTGGCGCTCGTTCAGTCCGATGAGCTCTTCCCCGCCGAAGCGGACGGAGCCGCCGGTGACGGCTCCGGGGCTCGGCACCAGACCGGGGACGGCAAGGACGCTGATCGACTTTCCGCAACCGGACTCCCCCACGAGGCCGACGGTCTGCCCGGCACGCACCTCGAAGCTGACACGGTCGACGACCGGCTGCACACTTTCCGGTTCCGCGGCGGGAAAGGAGACGGTCACGTCGCGTACGGCGAGCAGCGGTTCACCGTCGACCGGGTCGCCGGCCGGCGCGTCCGCGGTCCGGGCCGCCCGGACCGGACGCACCCGGGCTCGGGACCGCGATCCGGGCACCAGGTCACGCAGCGACGTCCCCAGGAAGTTCAGCGCCATGACAGTGAGGATCAGCGCGGTGCCGCTGGGCACCATCAGCCAGGGCTGAATGGTGATCTGCTGACTCGCCTCGAAGATCATCTGCCCCCAGTTGGGCTGTTCGGGATCGCTGCCGATGCCGAGAAACGACAGCGAAGCGAGCACGACCACACCCGCGGCCATGCCGAGCACCGCCTGCACCATGATCGGCGCCGCGATGACGGGCAGGATGTGACGCGAGAGGATCCACCGGCGCGGCAGACCGGCCAACTGCGCCGCGTCGACGAACAGTTCGTGTCTCACCGCCCGGGTCAGGTTGCGGGTGAAGCGCAGGACGCCGCCGGCCGAGATGAGCCCGAGCACTCCCATCAGTACGGCGGTGTTCTGCGGGTAGATGACCGCGACCGCCACGATGACGACGAACCCCGGCAGGGAGAAACTGAGATCGGCCAGCCAGGACAGCACGCGGTCGAGCTTCCTACCGGAGAACCCGGCGAGAAGACCGGCTGGCACACCGACCAGCAGCGCCACCGCCGTGGCCTCGGCGGCGCCCCACAGCAGCGTGCTCGCGCCGAACATCAGCCGCGACAGCACGTCGCGACCGAGGGTGTCGGTGCCCAACAGGTGTGCTCCTGAAGGGCCTTGCCCCACGGCAGCCAGATCCTGCGCCAGCGGATCCTGGGGCGCGAGCGTCGAGGAGAACGCACTGGTGACGCAGATGGCGACGAGCCACACCAGCGACAGGACGACTACGGGCGACGTGAGGAGAGGTCGCCACTTGGAAGGGGTCATGCTCGGTCCCTCGCACGCGGGTTGAGCATCGCTGCTCCCACATCGGTCAGAAGATTGATCACCACGACGAAACCGGCGAAGAGCAGGACGGCGCCCTGGACCATCGGTACGTCGTGCTGGGTCACGCTGCCGAGCATCACGCTGCCCAGGCCCGGCAGGTTGAAGAGCTGCTCGATCACGACGGCGCCGGCGAGCAGACCCAGCACCTGGAAGCCGATGAGGGTCATGACCGGCCCCATGCAATTGCGCAACGCATGCTTGTAGAGCACGGAGTGGCGCGGCAGGCCGGCGGCGCGCAGCGAACGGACGTAGTCCTTGGCCAGGACGTCGACCATGGCGCTGCGCACCTGCAGTCCCAGAGCGATGGCCGGGCCGACGGACAGAGCCGCGACCGGCAGCACGAGCGACCGCAGCCACTCCCCCGGTGAACTCAGCGGGGCGTACCCGGAGGCGGGGAACACCGACAGGTCCACCGCGAACAGAAGCAACAGGCCCACGCCGAGCCAGAAGTTCGGGATCGCGATGAGGAGGCCCGCGCTCCCCTGGAACGCGCGGTCGATCCAGCCCGGGTGCAGCGCCGCCCACGTGCCCAGCGCGACGCCTGCCACCACGATCACCACGAGCGCCAGCACGGCGAGTGACAGGGTCGCCGGCAGGGCGGACCCCAGAGTGTCCACCACCGACGTACGGCTGATCCAGGAGTCGCCGAAGTCCCCTTGTACGGCGTTGCCGAGCCACGTTCCGTACTGTTCGAGCAGTGGACGGTTCAGTCCGAGCGACGCGTTGAACTGGTGGACCTGTTCCGCGGTCGCGTCGTGACCGAGGATGAAGCTTCCCGGATCACCCGGCACGAGTTGCTCGAGGAAGAACGTGGCGGTCGCCACGATGAAGAGCATGGGAACGGCCAGGTAGAGCCGACCGAGCGCCAACCGGACGGTCGTGCGCATCAGCGCCCCTCGGCGGGGCGGAACGTGTACAGCGGGCAGATCGTGCGCTGCCCGATGTCGCAGGTGACGTTCTTCCCGGTGACGTACACGTTCGGGTTGTAGCCGGCGATGAGGAACCACGCCTTGTCGTTGACCGCCTCGACGAGCTCCTCCATCGCCTTCGTCTGCGCAGCGCCGGCCGTGGTCCGGGTCCGGGCCAGAAGCTTCTCGATCTCGGGGTCGGTCGAACGGTTGAAGTTGCCGGCGCCGGTCGGCGACAGCAGCTCACCCATCGCCTGGGCCGGGGGCGTCATCGTCCACGCGAAGCCCGTGGCGGCCCACTTGCCGGAGCGCAGTTCGTTCGCGTAGTCGGCGCTGTGCGCCTTGATCTGCATGTTCACGCCGACCTTGCGGAGATATCCCGCGACGGCCTGGCCGATCCGGTCGTCGGCCCCGGTGCCGAGGAACGGCAACGTGAAGCCCTTCGGATAACCGGCTTCGGCGAGCAGCTTCTTGGCCTTGGCCGGGTCGTAGGAGTACGTGTCCTCGGCAGCGGTGCTGTGCCCGTCGAGTCCCTTGGGGACGATCAGTGCGCCGGGCTGTCCGATCCCGTGGTAGACCGCCTTCTGGATCGCTTCACGGTCGATGGCGTAGTTCAGCGCCTGGCGCACCTTCACCTTGCCCAGCGCCGGGACGACCTTGCCCGCGCGGTCATTCAGCCAGATCCCGCCGATGGTGGTCGGCTTGGCGAGGTGGACGTTGAGCCCGGCCGCGCGGTCGCTCTCCAACTGCTGCGGCTGCCCCACTGCGCCCTGGATCTGGCCCGTCTTGAGCGCGTTCTCCTGGGCCTGCAGCGAGCTGAAGTTCTTCAAGTGCAGTGCGCGGTACGGGTATTGCTTGAGGTCCCAGTGGTCCTTGCGGCGAGTGAAGTCGTACCGCTGCCCCGCGGTGGACGCGGTCAGCGTGTACGGGCCACTGCCACTCGGCTTCGCCTTCAGGGACGACGGGTTCTTGAGCGCCTTCGGGTTGACGATGAACCCGCCACCGGTCGCGAAGTCCGTCGGCAGGTCGGGCTGCGGCATCGCGGACACGACCTTGAGCGTGCTCTTGTCGACCACGGTCGTCGTCAACGCCGCTATGTAGGGGGTGCGTTGACCGGCAGGGACGGCCGTCTTCGCGTAGTCGAAGTTCGCCTTCACCGCTGCCGCGTCCACCGGCGTGCCGTCGTCGAACTTGGCATCGGTGCGCAGCTTCAACGTCATCGTCTTCGGGTCGGTGTACTTCCACGACGTCGCGAGCCCCGGAGTGATCTCACCATCGGGTTCCACGTGCGTCAGCGCGTCGTAGCTCATCTGATTCATCATCAGTCCCGTGTTGTCACCGGACGGCGACAGCCAGGGGTTGAACGAGATGAGCGCGCCGTTGAGCGTGCCGAAGGTCAGGCTTCCGGCGTCGGCCGGCCCCGCCGCCTCCTTTGACCCTCCACTGCAACCGGCGGTGGCGATCAGGGCCGCGGCGGTCGCGAACGTGGCAGCGAGCCGAGTTGTACGCATGGCAGTCATTCCTCTGAATCGATGCGGGTGGACGGCGTTCGACGGCGGCTGCACCGGTTCGCCCTGCGGTGTTCCGACAGCCACGTCGGCGGCCGCGGAGCGGGACAGGGATCCACGCGCGGCCGGCTCTTCACGCGGCCGGATAGATCGTTTCAATCGCGGTTCGGCGCCGTTGCCGGGGCTGATGAGACGTCGCAAGGGATCCTCCGGAAGGTGAACCGGTTGGAGACAGATGAGAGTGCGGGAAAGTCGGGCGCCGACTGCCGGAAGGGGTGAGCTCGCACGCCGCTATCGATCTACTGATACGTAGTAGTGATACGTTTCAGAACGTAGCTGCACGCTATGTGCAGCACAAGAGGTTGGCCGAAATGTTTTGAGCCCCAGGCTGTAACGCGTTGGACACGTGAGGTCGGGCCGATCTCCGAGGCGCCCACCGCACCGCCAGGCGCACGTCGCGCCCGCGCCACCGCCTCGCAGCTACCCCTCGCACCGTCGGCGTCGACGTCCCGGTTGGGGACTAGAAGTACCAGCAGATCCCCGCCGTGCAGAGCCCACCGCCATGCACACAATTGCAGGCAGGGGTTGCAGAAGACGCCATTGTGCGTGCGTTGATGCACGCACACACTGGCACGCAACTCGCCCTGCGGCCGCACGCAGACCGATGGGCGAACGGCGATGAAGCCGATGCGGCCGGACGGAGACCGACGTGAAGCTTTCGAAGTCCGGGGGGCTGCACCCGGGGCCTGCCGCCGTCGGCGCCGGGCCGCTTCTGCCCGTATCACAGGGAGATCCACGCGCAGGCGCACCAAGTGCGACGCCCCCGGTGTCGCGCCACAGTCCCGAGAGGCGGCCGCCTCGTCACAGCGGGAGACCCGTCGGGCCCGGCGCCGGTGATTGCACCAGGGCCTCGAAGGGGAGAGTCCGCCGCTCGGGCGGCACAGTGGAGACCCCTGGGCGGCATCTCGTCACTCTCGCCATGACTGCGCCCTCGCCACCGGTGTACTCCCGCAACCACTGCCCGCTCCATCGCCGGCCTTCCAGGACGGGGGCAGCATGCTCGTGGTGACCTGCACCGGAGACAGACAGACAGACCGCGTCTCGCCGATCAACGTCCAGGGATCCTGACCGCCGGCACGCTCGGTTCAGGCAGAGGAGCGGATCACGAGCGTGGCGGTCTCCGCTCGCGTCCCCGGAGAGCTACGAGGATTCGGCATTCCCTTGAGCACCGCGTCCGCCAGGTCGTTCGCGATGACGTCCATGTGCTGGCTGACGGTCGTCAGCGGCGGATCCGCGAACTGCGCCAGGGCAATGTCGTCGACCCCGATGACAGCCAGATCGGCGGGCGCGGACAGCCCGGCGGTACGCATACCGGCCAGGAGGGCGAACGCCACTTCATCGTTGTACGCACAGACGCCTGTGACACCCGCCGCGCGCCATTCCTTGACCACGTCGGCTGCCGACGCCGTGTCGAAGGGAACTTCCCGGACCACTGGCACGCCCAGGCCCTGCTCCACGCAGCTCTCCGACGCGCCCTGCAATCGCAGCTCGTAGAAGTCCTGAAGCCGCGTATCCGCTGGAGCCGCATACCCCAGCTGCCGATGTCCGGCCGCAACGAGGTGGCCCACTTGCAGCCGTCCGATCCGGGTCTGGGAAGGCGTGAGGCTGTCCTCCTCGCCCGAGCCGTCACGCCAGACGTTGACCACGTGGGTGCCACCGGCTCGCATGCGCGCCCGCTGCTCGTCGGCCACAGGAGCGAAGAGCACCACCGCAGCCGGCGCGAGGTCCCTCCACAGGGAGTTGACGGTGCGCCCGTTCTCGATACGCGTGATGACACTCAGGCCATGCGCTTCGAGGTCACTCGTCAGGTGCTCGACCAGCTCCATGGCCGTGAATCCCAACGGCACGTCCGCGAGCAGCAGGAGCACGATGTCGCTACGCCCCCTGCGAAGCGTCCGCGCTGCTGCGGAGGGTGTGTAGCCGAGCTTCTCCACCGCCTCGAATACGCGGCGCCTGGTCTCCTCGGAGATCTTCTGGTGCGTCACGTCGTTGAGTACGTAACTGACCGTGGTCTGCGAGACGCCGGCCTCTCGTGCCACATCGACGGAGGTAACTCGTCCCTGTCGAGCCATTGGCTCCCCCTTGGCTTGGCCGGTGCTTCACTGAATCGTATCAGCGCACATGTAGGGCTGGCGCTCCGCGCAGACCAAGACAAACGTCGCCCCGATGACCCCACAGGCTGCGTTTCACCCTCCGGGGCGGCACCCCGCACCGCGGCAGCGAATGGACCGACCTACCCGACCGCCCCTGGAAGACCAACTCGCCGAAATCGCGCAGGAAGTCGACCTCCGCGGCGAAGCCGCGGAACAACGCCGACACGCAGACGAACAAGCCCAGGAGACGGCACGGCAGAACCGGGAAAGAGCCCTGCACAAAACCCACGCCGCATACACCCACGCCGACCGCGTCGAGCGCCTCGAAAAGCAGACAGACGCCTGGCACGAAGCCAAGCGCCTGACCGAATTCGTCACCGCAGTACGCGACCACTCCACATCCCTGTCACCCGGACAGGAAAGGGCCGAGATCGAGGAGTGGCGCGCGTTCGAAGACGCCCACCTTCAGCAGCTCGCCAAACCACGGCCTCACCTCCTCCCGCTCACGGGTGTTCTGGGCGATGACGTCGGTCATGACCCGCCGCCTCACCGGCGCCACCCTCCCCTCCTGGAGGAACGCGTGAGCGAGATCCCCCAGTTTCGAGGCCGTACTCGCCTGCATCGAGGCCCGCGAGAACGAAGTCGCCGAGCAGGCCGGACGGCTCCGGGACCAGATCGCCGAACTCTCCGCCCGCCTCGGCGAGTTCGACACCGAGAGCGAGAACCTGCAGATCACCCGCAAGACCCTCCTCAACCTCCCCGCACCCGCACCCGCACCCGCACCCGCACCCGCACCCGCACCCGCACCCGCACCCGGCGACGATCCACCCCACGCCGAGGTGCCGGAACACCCCGCCTACCAGCAGATCCTCGCCGCCCTCGCCGACGCCGATGGCCCGATGCGGGCCCGCGACATCTGCGAAGTCCTCGACCTGCCGATCCTGCCGAAAAACACCGAGGGCATCCGATCCAAGCTGAAACGCCTTGTCACCCGCGGCACCCTCACCGAGCCCGAGCCCCTGTTCACCCAGCCCCGCCCCTGACCACCCGCCCACCCCACCAAGCAGGGCACCTCACCCAGACCTCATCGCGAATCGGGCATCACGGCGCGAACCGCACTCTCAGAGGTTCGGTCCACGCTGACGGGGCTCACGCTGGCGCCCGGCCGTGCGCACTCAGCGAGTGATGGCCGCGGCTGAGCCGCCCTTTCTCATCTCGTCGGCCGGAACCCGGGCCCGGGTGGCGAAGACGGGCCATCCGCTGGTGACCGGGGCCACCTCGCACCGGAAGGACACCAGGTCGCGGCTGACCACATGTTCACATGGACGTGAGGTCCGCGAGTTCGGCGATGGGGCGCCGGCCGTCCGCCCCGAGGGCGACGACAACGTCGCGGCTTGCGCCAGGCAAGATGCGGCCCCGAGACGCTGGTACGCGTCCCGCAGCGCGAATGCCGGTGTTCTCCTGGCTCGCTTGGTACAACAACCGGCGTCGTCACTCTCACTCCGAGCTTGGCCAACCCAGCCCAGCCCAACCCAGCCAAGTTCGAACGATGTTCGATGAACTCGGGTGGCCTGAACTTGGTTGCGTAGTTCACGAATATCCACGTAGCGGGGCAAAGGTCCACGCTTTGATTGCACCAATTCTGAGCACCGTCCCGGTGTAGGCGCTACTGCGGTCGGTGTGCATGACGCAGTCCGGTTCGAGGGCTTCATACCGGGGGAGCAGGAAGGGGATCTGGTGGTGGGTCAGGTGACCGGGCTCCCGGCCTTGATGACTCGGTTGGGCAGGTGCCGTGGTGTCACCAGGGTGCTGATGTCGTCCAGGGGGTTTGCGTCGGTGACGAGGAGGTCGGCGTGGGCGCCGACGGCGAGCGTTCCAATGGCGCCCTCCATGCCGAGCAGCCGGGCCGCGGTGCTGGTGGCGGAGCGGATCAGGTCGGCGGGTGGCTGGACCTGGGCGCGGAGCGTGAACTCGTCGAGCTGGTGGGGGTGCATGGGGCCGAGGAGATCGGTGCCGTAGACGAGGTTGACGCCGGCCCGGTGGGCCTTCTCCAGGGCGCCGAGCCCGGCTTCGCGGACGTCGTCCACCTTGCGCAGGGACGTCTCGCTCATACCGGCTCGCCGACCGGCCGTGGCGAGTTGCTCGTAGGTGACGAGGGTGGGGACGAGGAACGCGTCGCCCTGCAGGAGGAGTTGGATGGTCTCGTCGTCGAGCAGGTTGCCGTGTTCGACACAGCGCACGCCTGCCCGCAGGGCGCGGTTGATGCCGCGCGGGTGGTAGGCGTGGACGGTGACGTAGCGGTTGTGGTTGGTGGCCTCCTCGACGGCGGCGGCCATCTCGGCGTCGCTGTACTGGACGGCGGACACCTCGTCGTGCGGAGAGGCGACGCCGCCCGAGACCAGGAGCTTCAAGTGGTGGGCGCCCTTGCGGAATTCGTCGCGAGGGGCGGCACGCACCGCGTCGACGCCGTCGGCGATGCGCGCGAACCCGGGCCGGTGCCCGCAGCACGGGGCCCCGTCCTCGGACAGGGGGCGCAGATCGCCGTGGCCGCCGGTCTGGGAGAGCGCCTTGCCGCCGTGGATGAGGCGGGGCCCGGGCATGAGGCCCTCGGTGAGCGCGCGGGCCATGCCGTGGTCGGCGCCGCCGACGTCGCGGACGGTGGTGAAGCCGCGCCGGAGCATGCGTTCGGCTTCCTTCAGCGCGCGGACGGTGGCGTACCCGGCCGACCAGGAACGCTGTTCGGTGGCGTCGATGCTGGTGAGGAGGGCGTGGACGTGGGCGTCGATGAGGCCGGGCAGTACAGTCGCGCCGCGCGCGTCCAGCACGCGTACGTCCTCGGTCGCGGCCGGCGGGCGTCCGGTGCCGTGGGCCGTGATGCGGCCGTCGGCAGCCTCCAGCCAGGAGGCGTCGGTGACTTCCGCGGTCTCGGGGTGCAGCAGGTGGGCGTTGGTGATGAGCAGGCGGGCAGGGGTGGGGTGGGTCATGCGCGGGTCCCTTCGAGTTGTTCCAGGCTGCGGCCGGCCGTGCGTTCCCCGAAGGCGGCGATGACGACCACCGCCACGGCCAGGGCTGCGACCAGTACGAGAAAGACGTTCGTGAAGCCGACGGCGGTGTAGAGGTAGCCGATGGCGATCGGGGCCGCGATCGCGCCGACCCGGCCGACCGCGGACGCGGCCCCCATGCCGGTGGCGCGGACGGAGGTCGGGTACAGCTCGGCGGTGTAGGCGTAGTAGACGGCCGCTGAGCCGTTGGTGAAGGCGGCCATGAACGCCGCGCAGACCAGCAGGGCGACCGGGTCGTCGACGAGGGCGACACCCAGGGCGGAGAGCGTGGCGCCGCCGGCGTAGCAGGCGATGAGCCACTTGCGTTCGATGCGGTCGATGAGGGAGCCGGCCACCCAGTAGCCGGGGATCTGCGCCAGTGCGGTCACCAGGCCGTAGAGGAAGGACTTGGTGATGGAGAAGCCCTTGGCCTGCACGAGCATCGCCGGCAGCCAGCTCCCGAAGCCGTAGTGGACGCCGGTGAGGATGAACCACAGCACCCAGAGCACCGCGGTGGTGCGTGCGGCCCGCCCCTTGAACAGGGCGGTCAGGTTTCCCGTGGGGCGCGGCGGCTGCGCCGGTCGGCCGGGAGCGGAACTCGCCTGTGAGGAAAGGGAGTTGGTCCCTTGCGATTCGGTCGGCTCCGGGGCGGTCTGTGTCGCCGGCTCTGAGGCGGCGGGCGCCGCTTCACGCTCGAACTGCGTGATCACGGCGGCGGCTTCGTCGAAGCGCCCGCGGGAGATCAGATAGCGGGGTGACTCGGGGAGGCTGCGCCGCCACCACAGCAGCAGAAGGACCGGCGCCGCCGCGAGGAGCGCGGCGATGCGCCAACCGGTCTCCGGGTGCGGGGAGATCAGGAGCGGGGCGATGATGCCCGCCAGGATGTACCCGAAGGCGAGGAAGCCGACGGTCCGGGCGACGAATCGGCCCCGGTGGGCCTGGGGCAGGAACTCGGAGATGTACGGGGTGATGAGCGCGGTCTCCGCCCCGATGCCCAGGCCGGACAGGGCCCGCCAGACGAACAGTTCGGTGGGCGAGGACGCGGTGGCCATGAGCGCACTGAACAGGCAGAACACAAGCAGGGCGGTCATCATCAGGCGGCGCCGACCGAACCGGTCGGCCAGCAGGCCCGCGGCCAGCGCCCCCACCAGGTAGCCGAAGAAGATCGCTGAGAGCAGCCAGCCGGCGGTCGAGGACGGGATCTTCCAGACCACGATCAGCGCGGACAGGGCGTAGCCCATCAGCGCGCCGTCGAAGGAGTCGAAGGTGTAGCCGAGTCCGGCCCGGAACATCAGCCGCCGGTGCGGTGTGCCGGGTTCGAGCCGGTCGAGTCTGTGCAGCAGCGCCGCGGCGGATGTCTCCGCGCGGGTCTCAGAGGTGGGCACAGGGCCTCCAGCGTAGGCAGGGCGAGGCGCGGTGCAACGTTAAGTGCGTGGAGTGGTGCTGTGCAATGCTTGATGCATGGAATTCACGTTGCTCACTCTCCGCCCCGCGCCCGGCCGCCGCGACGAATTGGTCGCCCACTACCGCGCCGCGGGCATCCTGGAGGCATCCGGAGCGCTCAGCTCGCAGGTCCTGGTCCCGGAGGGCGGGGCGGAGGTCGTCGTCACCGCACTGTGGGCCGATGACCAGGCGCGCGCCGACTGGCAGAATTCGCCCCGTCGCAAGGAGTTCGCCCGGGGCATGGCGCCGTTCTTCGACTCCGCCGACGCCGCCAGTACCCGCGTGTTCCACGTCGGCCACCACAGCGACACGACGTGAAGCCGCCCGCCGCATCAGGAGAAGAGACTCAGTGACCGTCGAGGCATGGCTGGCCGACCACACTGCCCGCACCGCGCTCGGCCCGCAGGCCGAGCGCGTCGCCCGCGTACTCGCAACGGCTCCGCAGTTCGCCAGCTACTCCTCGGCGCGGGAGATCGCCGAACGGTCGGGGGTCAACGTCTCCACCGTGGTCCGTACCGCCCAGCAACTGGGTTTCGAAGGGTGGCCCGGCCTGCGCGAGGAACTGCGCACCGTCTATCTGGCCTCCGTCTCCGCGGGGGAGCACCCGACCGGCGGGCCCGACGACCGCGCCGCCCGGATGCTGCAACAGGACACGGTCAATGTCGCCGCGCTCGCCACCGCGGAGAACCTCGAAGCGCTGCGCGCCACGGCCAGAGCCATCAAGTCCGCGCGCCGGACCCTGGTCGTCAGCTCCGGCAGCGGGGCAGGTCCCGCCCACGTTCTCGGCCACCTCGGTGCCATCGCGGGCCACGACATCCAGCTGGCGCTCGGCCCCGCCACCACGCAGGCCGTGCAGGTCTCCCACCTGAGGGAGGGGGACTGCCTGATCGCCTTCAACATCTGGCGGCTGACGCGCAGTCTGCGCGGCCTGACTCGGCTCGCCCGCGAACGCGGCGCCACCGTCAGCGTCTTCACCGACCTGCGTTCCTCACCCCTCGCCGAGTACGCCGACCATGTCGTCGTCACCCCGATCGAGGGCGTCGGCTCCGGCCCCTCGCTCACCGCCATGGTCGCCGGAGTACAGGCCATCCTCAGCGAACTCAGCGACACCGACGCGGTCCGCACCTCGGGCGAGATCCAACAGATCTGGCAGGACCTCGACCTCATGGACGACCAGCCGTAGCTGGGGTCGATGCGGCACAGGCTCACATGAGAATGAGCGAAGCGACCGCGTCTTCCGCTACCTGGATGCGACGTACCGCAAGGTGCGGGTCAACCACCAGATCGTCTCGCAGGCCGTGGTCATCGCCACCGGCATCACCGAGGACGGCAACCGCGAGGTCTTGGGACTCATGGTCGGCGACAACGAGACCGAAGCGTTCTGGTCCGAGTTGCTGCGCTCACTACGGGCCCTCGGCCTGGGCGGGGTCCGCCTGGTCATCTCCGACCACCACGCCGGACCGGTCGCCGCGATCCGCAAGGTCATGCTCGGCGCCGCCTACCAGCGCTGTCGCGTTCACTTTCTCCCCAATGTCTTCGGCGTGATCACGAAGGGCTGTCGACGTACACGTGAACGTACGGTACGGCGCCCGCCGAACGCCAAGGGCTTCGTCGTTCTACTGCGCCGATGGGCGGTTGAGGGCTTGGTCATGGACGATGAGGGCCCGTCGCCGCTGCCGTGACCACGAACGGCTTCCCGAGGTGAGCGGATCACTCATCGCCTGGGTCGCCATCCCTCTCATGACTCACCGCTTGACTCGCCGCGCTGCCGGTTCGGTCGAGCGTCGTGACCTCGCCCACGGCTACGTCGCAACCGAAGCCGGGTGAGGTGTCACGGGTGCGAGTAGTGAGGCCCGACGTGATGCGGGCGGTGCGTCAGGCGTCGCTGGCTGCGGTGGCGTAGTCGTCGTAGAAGCCGCGGCCGGTCTTCACGCCGAGGCGGCCGGTGTCGACGTACTCGTGCAGCAGTCGGCGGGGCCCCTCGGGCAGGTGCGGATTCTCCGCGGCGTAGTGGTTTTCGATGTCGAGGACGGCGTCCAGGCCGACCTGGTCCATCATCCGGAATACCCCGACCTTTGCGCCGGTGTTCACCTGGAACATCGCGTCGAATTCGTCCGGTGTGGTCACCCCGTCGGCCACGACCGACAGTGCCTCGCGCTTGATCGCGGCCCAGACCCGGTTGAAGATGAAGCCGGTGCTTTCCCGGCGGGCCTCGAAGGGGTGCACTCCGTAGCGCGGCAGCTCGGCCTTGAGCCGCTCGATGATGGCGGGGTCGGTGGCGCCGTCGCTCATCAGGTCGACCGCGTTCTGCGCCGGCGGCATGTAGAAGTGCATGTTCAGCACCCGCTCCTTGTGCTCCACCCGGTCGACGAACAGCCGGGAGGCGTAGGAGAGGGAGTTGCTGGCCAGGATGGTGTCGGCCGGGGCGATCCGGTCCAGATCGGCGAACAGGGTGCGCTTGAGGTCGAGCCGCTCGGGCACCGCCTCGATGACCAGCCACGCGTCGTCCAGCGCGGCTTCCAGTGTGTCGACGCCGACCACGCGGCCCTCGGTGGCGCCGGGCCGGGAAGCGACCACCTCCGGCAGCTCCGCTGCGACGTAGTCCAGGGCCGCGGTCCGGACGTCGGCGGACAGGTCGTACAGGCGTACCAGCCCACCGAATTCGTCACCGCAGTACGCAACCGCGCCGCATCCCTGCCGCCCGGACAGGGAAGAGCCAAGCTCGAGGAGTGGCTCGCGTTCGCAGACGCCCACCTTCAGCAGCTCACCGAGACCACCTCGACACCGAAGCTGCCCTCGCCGCCGGCACCCAGCAGCGCGGATCTTGCGCCGCACCTCGCTCCTCTGAGGTCCTCGCGAACCGAGGTCTCCCGCAGCCCCCAACGACGGGAAGCCGGAGACTCCCAGATTGGACCTGATGAGCCGTCAGCAAACCAAGAGAGACACTGACGGCCCATCAGTTCATGCGTCAAACGTGCGTCACCTGCGTCGAACATGCGTCAAGATATCGCCCGTAACGCACACAACGCACATAACGCACACTCGCTAAACCAGCAGGTCAGCGGCCTTTTTCAACAGGCTCAAGGATCGCGACACACTCCACATGATGCGTCATCGAAAAGATGTTGACTTGAGCAGGGCACGCAAAAGACCAGGTCAGAACCCGTTTTTCGGTCCGCCGTCCCGCTTGCCGGCGCCCAGAGCGTCAAACGAGCGTCACGGCAGGCGGTCAATTCTCCGGCCCCACAACGGAGTCATGCCTTCCGACTCCCTTGCCTGTGCAGGCGCTGGATCAAGACGGGGATCAGCCCGCTCGCACGGTCAGCGACCTGCCAAGAGGCCGAACACACCACGTACACCGCTGCTCCGGCAGCAGCCCGTATGACATGCCGCGATCCGGGGTTCTTCACCGCCGAAGCCGACCGGCACGGTGGTCGGGCCTGTCAGTTGCCGCACGAGCTGGTGGTTGCGGATCAGCAACGGTGGTGCGCGCCCTCTCCCACGCTCTGAAGCGGCAACGGGGCGGCCGCACCAGCGACGACGCGACGCTCATCCTGATCGAATGGCGCGAGGGCGCCGCGGACCACCTCGCCATCCTGGTGTGAGCCCGCAGTCAGCCCAGGTCGTAGGATCATGCTCGGTGCGCGGGTGGGCCCCCGCTGGTGTACGGAATGCTCTCGGTCGAAGAAGCAACGGTTCGCGGGCCTGTGCCCGCGCCGCCGCTCATGCCGCGTCGTGCCAGGCGGCAATACCGGTCACCGTGACCGCGACGGTGTCGGGGCGGCTGCTGCCCCTGACCGACCCCGACCGGGACCTGCGGATCGCCGAGAGCGCCGCGGCGAAGGTGCTGAGGCAGGCCGCGGACACGGTCCCTGGTACTGGTCCTGAGTGCGGCGGGGCTGATCGTCGGCCTCGTCGTACATGGCGACCTCGACCTCCGGACTCGGAGGCAGCGGTGAAGACCCGGCCCGGTTCCCCCGGCGAGGGGTCGGGCCCACCGGCGCCGGCCGCCGGGCTGCCGCCCGCAGGGTGGTCGCCCGTATCGCCGTCAGGCCGCGCGCGCGGCGCAGTCACGGCGTGCCGTCCGGGATGACGGTGACGCCCCGCTCTCGGCCGTGCACCTGGCCGACGAACTGGCAACCCGCCCGGTGGACGACGTGGGGATGCTGACGGGGGCCGCCGTGGCCGCCGCCGTCGGCGTCTGGCCGTCCAGCACACCGTCCGCCACCGCGTCCGGGTCTTCGGAACCTCCTCGACCTCGTCGATGAAGACGAGGACGGGGCAGGCCGTGGAACCGAGGCAGCCAGGGCAGCACACACACTCCGGACGGTCAGGGCAGGGGGTCCACCACGGATACCCGGAGCCACCGAGCACCCCGCCCCAGTACGCACCACCGCCAAACCCGCCCCCCGAGTTCTCCCCACGGGCGGACGCGCCCATCACCCGCCACGCGACGGGCCCCGCTACGGGGGCCGGCATGAGTTCCGCGTCGGCCCCGGCGATGGGAGCGATCACCCACCGGCTGACGCCGGACCACCAACGCGCCCTGAGGGCAGAGGCGTTGCCGAAGTTCTTCGACCAGCCGGTCGCGGGACGATCGACGGTCTCGAAACTCTTGGGACACAGGGGCTGCCGGGCATGTATGGAGATGTCCCAGACCCGAGCCCTGGCCGAGGACCTGACCTGCGCGATGAGCCGTGCGGGACGCGCCCCCGACCTCCGGTACAAGGCCGAGGAACGCCTGGCCCAGACCCACCACGAGGACCTCCTGTCCCTCCTCCGGGAACCTCTGCCCTACGCCGCCCAGAACATCGTCCTCGAACACCTCCCACCCGCCGTCCAGGCGGAGGAGTCGGCCCGCGACCTCCTCACCAGCCTCCTGGCGATCGACTTCCGGTCTCACAGCCCCCCGACCTCCCGGGCCCGTACGTGACCGACCTCCACACCCAACGCACCGCCCGCATGATCCGCTAATTCTTCAGCTGGCTCGTCGAACCCCGGACCACGAAGACCCAGAGCCCTCAGCTCACCATGTACCTCAGCTCGATCGCCTCCTCCGACGCCCTGGCCGACCACCGGATCCTGCGGGAACTCCTGATCGACACGGAGGAGGACCGGATTCCGGCCTAGCCGAAGGAGACTTGGCTGGCCATCACCCGGGCGTCGTACGAGAAGGCACAACCTTGAGCGGACACAGGTCTGCTCCCGAGTGATCGGAGGCAGACCTGCAGACGGCTACTGTCCGAGGGAGCCGAGGAACACGTTCCGTCGGTCCTGCGCCTCGGCACGCCGGGTTGCGCAGAACCATGCCGTCCCTCAGGGACGGTTCGTCCTCCGGGCCGATACGGACATCGTCCAGCCGGACGGACCCTGTTCGAGCAGGCACCGCCCGGCCGGGGCGCGCGGCTCCGGTTACGACAATGCCGGAGCTCCCGCGCCGTTGCCGGCACCGGCACCGGCACCACGAGCTCACCGATCGCG
Source organism: Streptomyces sp. NPDC102462 (assembly GCF_044765425.1). Classification (NCBI taxonomy): domain Bacteria; kingdom Bacillati; phylum Actinomycetota; class Actinomycetes; order Kitasatosporales; family Streptomycetaceae; genus Streptomyces; species Streptomyces sp. NPDC102462. The sequence continues at coordinate 46,281 of NZ_JBIWKB010000059.1, forward strand.
TCCGGCACGAGCCGGACGGAGGAACCCGCGAGGAACTCGCGGGGTTCCTCAGTGGGCCTCGGCCGCCTGGCTGGTCCAGGTGGCGTACATCTGCGTGTACTTGCCGTCTGCGGCGAGGAGTTGGTCGTGCGCACCGACCTCGACGATGCGACCCTCGTCGACGACGACGATGCGGTCGGCCTTCATGGCCGTGGAGAGCCGGTGTGCGATCAGGATTGCGGTGCGGCCCTCCAGCAGTACGTCCAGGGCCTCCTCGATCTTGTTCTCTGACCGGAGGTCCAGGTTGGACGTGGCCTCGTCCAGGATCAGCACCCGGGGTTGGGCCAGGAAGGCCCGTGCCAGGGCGACGAGTTGCCGTTCACCGGAGGAGAGGGACTGGCCCCGCTCCTGGACGACGGTGTCGAGGCCGTCGGGCAGCCGCTCGACCACGTCGACCAGGCCGACCACCCGCAGCGCCTCCCGGATCCGGTCTTCGGAGGTTTCCGGGGCGGCGAAACAGATGTTGTCCCGAAGCGGCCCGGCGAACAGGAAGGGCTCTTGCGGCACGACGCCGATCTGCCGGCGGAGGGACTCGATCCGCACGTCCCGGAGGTCGCGCCCGTCGATGAGGATCCGGCCGGAGGTGGGGTCGTAGAACCGGGTCACCAGTTTGGCGAGGGTGGACTTGCCGGCACCGGTCGGGCCGACGAACGCCACGGTCTCACCGGCCCGGATGTCCAGCGACACATCGGAGATCACCGACCGCTCGGGAGCATAGCCGAACGTGACGTCCTCGAAGACGATCTCACCCTCTACCTTCGGCAGGTCGACGGCACCGGGGGCCTCCTCCACCTCCGGCCGGGTGCCCACGAGATCCCTCAGCTTCACGATCGACGACTGCCCCTGCTGGTACGTGTTGTACAGCTGCACCAGTTGCTGGATGGGCTGGAAGAAGGCGCCCAGGGAGAGCAGGAACGCCACCAGCTCCCCGATGGTCAGGTCCCCGTCGGTGACCATGCCGGCGCCGATGGCCAGCAGCGCGAGCTGTCCGGCGACACCGATGACCTGGGTGCTCGGCGTGTAGATGGAGTTGATCCGGCCGGTGCGGACATTGGCGTCGTAGTACTTGCCGGTGACCTGTCGGTGGTGCTCGGTGTTGTGCCGCTGCCGGTTGTGCGCCGTGACGCTGCGGACACCCTGCAGACTCTCGGAGAGGTCGGCGATCACGTCGGCGACGGTGTCCCGCACCCGCACGTAGCCCTTGCCGGACGCCCGGTGGAACCACACGGACAGCGCGGTCAGGACGGGCACGACCAGCACGATGGTGATGAGCGCCAGCCGCACGTCGAAGGTGAACAGCACCACCGTGACGACGACCATGGTCAGACCCTGGACGGCGAACTGCGCCAGACCGTCCTGCAGCAACTGCTGGAGATTCTCGATGTCACCAGTCATCCGGGTCATGATCACGCCGGCCTTCTCGCCGGTGTAGAAGTTCAGGGACAGCCGCTGCAGCTGGGTGAAGACGCGTACCCGCAGGTCGTTCATCACCCACGCGGCGATCCGCCCGGTCACCTTGACCCGCGCGGCCTGCGCGACACCGGTGACCACCAGGCTGACCAGGTACGCGACCGCGACCAGCACCAAGGTGCCGGAGTCCCGCGCCGTGATGCCGTCGTCGATCCCGATCTGGGTCAGCTTCGGACCGGCCTGCAGCGTCAGCGCCTCCAGGGCCACGAACACGCCGGCCAGCAGCACCATCGACCAGTACGGACGGATCAGCCGCCGCAGACTCAGCCTGGCGCCGTCGGGATCGGGCCGGCCGTGCTCGAAGTCGACCTCGGGCTCGGGATGTTCCGGCTCGGTCTTGAGCAACTTGTCGACACTCGCCTGCATCTCCGGCGGCACGCCGGCGAAGGGCAGACCCGGTGCGGTGGCCCTGCCGCCGCCGTTGAACGCGGCGCCACCACCTGCGGGAGACGTCATCGGCCCACACTCCCCAGCTCCTCGATGCTCTCGTCCGCCTGCGCGAGCACTTCCGCGTACAGCGGCGTGCCGGCGAGCAGCTCCTTGTGCGTACCGTCCGCGACGATCCGCCCGCCGTCCAGCAGCACCACGCGGTCGGCCAGGCTGATCGTGGACAGCCGGTGAGCGATGATCAACGTCGTCCGGCCGGCGAACAGGGTCCGCAGGCCGGCGTGGATCTCCTGCTCCACCTGGACGTCGATGGCGCTGGTGGCGTCGTCGAGTACCAGCACCGGCGGATTCACCAGCAGCGTCCGGGCGATCGCGATGCGCTGGCGCTGCCCGCCGGACAGCGTGTAGCCGCGTTCGCCGATGACGGTGTCGTACCCCTCGGACAGTTCGACGATGAACCCGTGCGCCCCGGCCAGCCGGGCCACCCGCTCGATGTCGGTGATGTCCGCGTCCGGCCGCCCGTAGGCAATGTTGTCGCGGACCGACGCCGAGAACAGGAACGGCTCGTCCAGTACGACGCCGACGGTGTCCCGCAGGCTGTGCAGGGTCAGCTCCCGCACATCGTGCCCGTCCACCGAGACGGAGCCGGCGCGCACGTCGTAGAAACGCGGCAGCAGCCTGGCCACGGTGGACTTTCCGCTGCCGGTCCGACCGACCAGCGCCACCGTCTCGCCGGGGCGGAGCCGCAGCGTGAACCCCTTCAGCACGTCGAGGCCGTCACCGTAGCCGAAGGTGACGTCGTCGAACCGGACGTCGCCGCGCGCCTCGGTGATCTCCAGCGCGTCGGGGGCGTCCGCGATCTCCGGCTTCTCGTCCAGCACCTCGTACAGCCGCTTGGCCGCGGCCGACGACCGCTGCCCCAGCATGATCAGGTTGCCGATCACCTGGAACGGCACCTGGAGCATGAGGAGATAGGCGTTGAAGGCCAGGATCGCGCCGACGCCCAATTCACCGTGGATGACCAGGTATCCGCCGTACAGCAGCACGATCGCCATGCCGACCCGGGGCAGGTTCTGCACCACGGGCGTCCACCGAGCGCGCAGATCGGCGTCCTTCACATTCGCCCACCGGACGCCCCTCGCGGCCTTCTGCAGCAGGGCGAGTTGACTCCGTTCGGCCGCGAACGACTTGACCACGCGCACGCCGTTGACGTTCTCGTCCACCACCGTCGCGACATCGGCCAGCCGGGCCTGGATCAGCCAGGACACTGGGAACAGGGAACGCTGCATGCGCCGGCTGGCCATGAACAGCAGCGGCATCGGCAGCATGGCCAGGATGGCCAACGGCACGTCGATCGCCAGCATGTACACGAACGACACCAGCGAGATGCCGCACTGCACCAGCAGGTACGGCGCGAACGCCAGGTACATCTGCACCGCACGGATGTCGGAGTTGGCGCGGGAGATGAGCTGTCCGCTCTGCATCCGGTCGTAGAACGGGAACGACAGGCTGGTCAGGTGCTCGTAGACGATGTTGCGCAGGTCGTACTCGATCTTGGCCGCGGCGCGGAACAGCAGCTGCTTGGACAGGTAGCCGACGACCAGCATGACCACCGTCATCCCGACCAGCCACCACATGTAGTGCGACAGGGGCACCGTGTGCGACACGATCGAGTTGTCCACCGCGTCCTGAATCAGGGTCGGCACCTGTACAGCCACCAGCATGCTGGCCCCCGACATCACCAGAGCCGCGCCGAACATCCACCGGTGCGCCCGGACCAACGGCCACGCCCGCCTTAACCAGGAACGGCTCGGATCGGGGTCGATTGCCACGCTGGGCGGCGGATATGTCTTGCTCACCTGGATTCCCCTCTGTGCGCGCCCTCGCGGGCGGCCCACTCGTCTTGCTCTCGGCAGCGTCGACTGCCCCTGGAACAAGGTGGGTTCGACGGTCTGGGTGGGCCCCACGGATTCAGGATAGCAAAAGAAGGTACGCCGTACGCAGTTTGAGTTATGGTCGGTACATGCACCACCCGCACCACCGACCACGAGGAGGTTCACCCTTGCTCACCGTTGTCTTCGGCGCACGTGGCAATGTCGGCCGTAATGTCGCTGCCGGCCTGATGGCCGCCGGCGAAAGGGTCAGGGGGACCAGCAGAAACCCGGAGGCGGGCGGCTTCCCGTCGGGGCTGGAGGTCGTCCCGGCCGACCTGGAGCGCCCCGAGACCCTGCCCGAGGTGCTGGCCGGTGCCGACAAGGTGTTCCTGTACGCCAAACCGGAGGAGATCGAGGGCTTCGTGGCGGCGGCGCGATCCGCCGGCGTGCGGAAGGTGGTCCTGCTGTCGTCGGTGTCGGTCGTGATGGCCACCGCCGAACGGAACCCGATCGCCCGGATGCACCGGACGGTCGAGCTGGCCATCGAGCGGTCGGGGCTGGACTGGACGTTCATCAGGCCGGGCATGTTCGCCACCAACGCCCGGTGGTGTTGGGGGGAATCGATCCGCGCGGAGGGCGTCGTGCGCCTCCCGTACCCCGAGGCGCAGAACGCACCCGTCCATGAGAAGGACATGGCCGCGCTCGCCGTGACCGCTCTGACCGAGCCGGGCCACTCCCACCAGGCGTACACCGTCCACGGGGCCGAGTCGCTGACGCTGCGGCGCCAGGTGGAGCACATAGGTGAGGGCCTCGGGCGCCCGATCCGGGTGGAGAAGGTCTCTGTCGAGCAGGCGCGGGAGGAATTCACCAAGAAGGCTCCTCAGAACGTGGCCGAAGCGCTTCTGGGCATGGGGGCCGCAGCCGACGGCGTTCCGGCCCCGGTCTCGGTCATCGTCTCCAGGATCACCGGCAGGCCCGCGCACACGTTCGCGCAGTGGGCCGCCGACCACGCCGACGACTTCCGCTGAATGTCCTCCTCGGCTGACCGCCGCGCGGTGGTCAGCCGAGGAGAAGCGGGATGCCCATGAGAACGGGCACCGACACGAATGCCTTCACAAGTACCGGTGACTGCTGTCACCAGCCGGGTCCGGATCCTGCCGAACCTCGCGGCGGCGGCTTCACGGAGTCGACGAGTCCGGCCACGGCAGGTCGGTCTCGACCGGGACGGTGTAGTCGACGCCGGGGACGTCGAAGCCGTACAGGGCGCGGTATTGGGCTCGGAACCAGGCGGTGTCGGCCAGTTCGGTGACGGTCTCGGGGGTGATCGACCGCCACCGTTCGGCCACGGCGGCCTGGACCGGCTCGGACAGCTCCCAGCCATCGAGACGGATGCGGCCCGAGCGGTCCACGGCGGGCCGGTGCGCGGTCAGCTGGTTCCACAGCTCGAGCGACTGCTCGACGGGGGACGGGAAGCGGTCGCCGAGTACGCCACGCAGCAGGCCGACGTAGAGCGGGATGCCCGGGATGGCGGTCAACGCCTGGCTGACCACGGCCCCGTTCACCGAGGTGAAGGCGCGGCCGTCCACCGCGGCCAGTCGTTCGGTCAGGGCGCACGCGGTGGACTCCAGGTCGGCCTTGGCCGCGCCGATCGTGCCCCCGCGGTAGATCGCCGAGGTCAGCGGCGAGCCGATGTAGCTGAGGGCGACCGTGCGGAAACCGCTGCGCAGCAGCCCTCGATCGGCCAGCGCGGTGACCCAGCGGGACCAGTCCTCGCCGCCCATGACCCTGACGGTCTCCGCGGTTTCGGCCTCGGTCGCCGGGGCCACGGTGGCCTCCCGCACATACGCGGCTCCGTCGTCGCCGAACTCCAGGTTCAGGGTGGTGTGCGGCGCGCCGAGCGGTTTGAGCACCGACTGGTAGGTGGTGCCGCTCCGTGGGTCGGTGCGCCGGGGCGCGGCCACGCTGTAGATCAGGTAGTCCACGCCGCCGAACCGCTCGGCCAGCAGGTCCAGCGTCTCGGTCTTGGTGGTGTCGGCGAAGGCGTCGGCGTTGCGGAACGAGAAGTCGGCCCCGAGCTCGCGGGCGATCGCCTGGGTGGCGATGGTGCGGTACCACCCGGCGCTCGCGCTGCGGCGCCCGGCCGGCCGCTCGAGGCCGATGCCCGCGCCGTCGACGCCGTACCGCACCAACCCGGCGATCGTGCTCGCCAGGCCGTAGCCCGCGCTCGACCCGATGACCAGTGCCGTCGGCCGCCGCGCCGGTGGCTTCTGCGGGGCCGGCACCTCGGCCCGCATCAGCTCCACGCTGCGGAAGCATCCGGCCGGATGCGACTCCAGCAGCAGGTAACCACGTCCCGTCGGGTCAACGACGCGTTTCGACTGTGTGAGCGGTGGGTGCATCATCGTCTCCTCTGCCGGATCGGCCCTCGAGCAGTGCCTGCTTGAGGTGCTGGACCAAGTCGTCCGGTGTCTTCTGCTGCAGCATCGACGCGGAGTCCAGACGCACGCCGGTCGCCGAGTCCAGGCGGTTCCGCAGGGTAAGGATGGACAGCGAGTCGAAGCCGAATTCCAGAAGGACCTGGTTCGGCCGCACCACATCGGCCGACTCCAGCCCGAGCACCGCCGAGATCTGCGTGGAGATCAGGTCGGACAGTGTCCGGTCCCGTTCGGCTTCCGCCATCGACGCGAGCCGTTGCCGCAGCGAGGTCACCGAGACCGCGCCTTTGCCCGCCGTACGTTTGCCGGTGGTCCTGACCAGCGACCTGAACACCGGCGGCAATGCGTTCCCGGCTTCGGCCTGCCTGGCCAGCTCGGCCAGATCCAGCCTGGCTGGGATCCACACGGGTTCGCTCGCGCGACAGGCGGTGTCGAACAGCGCGACGGCTTCCCGCGCCCCCAGCACGCCCACGCCCGCGATCCCGCCACGGGACGGTACGTCGTCCGGCGCCCAGGGGCCCCAGGCCAGCGACACCGCGAGGGCGCCACTCGCCCGGCGCCGTCTGGCCAGCGCGTCCAGTGCGGCTGCCGACGCGGCCGCGGCGGCGGTTCCGGCGCCACCGACGGTTCCGGCGAACGACGAGCACAGCACGAGGGTGGCGTCCCCGATCTCCTGGTCGAGGATCTCCGCGGCACCGACCGTCGCACGCATCGCCTCGGCAAGCGCATCGGGGGTCGGGGACGGGGCCGCAGACGGTGCCGGACAGGGCTCCTTGTCGTACGGCGGCGCCTGCGGGATGTGCACGGCCATGATCAGCGGATGCTCCGCGGGCAGACGGTCGATCAGCTCCCGCATCGCCGTGCGGTCGGCCGGATCACACGTCGCGGTGGTGACGGTGGCGCCCAGCGCGGTGAGTTCCGCGGCCGGCTCGGGGGCCAGGTCACCGGTGAGCACCAGATGCCGCACTCCGTGCACGGCGACCAGGTGCCGCGCCAGTCGCTCACCCATGGGCGTGGTCCCGCCGGTGATCAGCGTGGTGCCCTCGTGGCCGGCGAACCGCTCCGTCACACCCGCCGGTACGCCCGGTTCGAGCCGTGGCACCCTGACCCGGCCCTCGCGCAGGGCCATCTGCGGCTCGCCGGACATGACGGCCCTCGGCAGCGCACGCCAGGAAGCCTCGTCGGCATCCACGTCGGCGAGTACGAACCGTCCGGGGTGCTCCGCCTGCGCCGACCGGATCAGCCCCCACGCCGCGGCGCCGGCGAGGTCGGCGTCGGCAGGGTCGAAGGCCGCCACCGCGGCGGTGGTCAGGAACACCACGGTCGACGTGGCGAGTTTCTCGGTTGCCGACAGGGCGTTCAGCCGGCGCAGTGTCTCCCGCGCGGTGTCGGCGACCTCCGCTCCCGTCGGCACGGTGAGCAGCACGTAGTCCCGCACCTCCCCGTCGGCTTCGACCAGGGCGTCCAGTCCCGGGTATGCCTGGGCGTTCACGCCCGCGGCCGTCAGTCCCACGGCGGCGCGGAGCGGATCCTCGCCCACGACCGCCCAGTTCGCCCTGCGCGGCGACGACTTCGCGAGGTGGTCGACCCACGTCTCTCGGTAGAGCGCGCCGAGTTGCACCACTCTGGCGGCCTGCAGCTCGGCGGGATCGACGGGCGTGGTACCGACCGTGAACTCGGCGACCGCATCGCCCACGGTGTCGGCCAGCGTGATCGACACCGAGCCGGCGCGGTCCGGGCCGATCCGCACCCGCAGGGCGGACGCGCCGACCGCGTGCACGGCGACTCCGCGCCACGACGTCGCCATCCGGGGGCCCTCGGTGCACGCGGCGTGGAGGGTGGCGTCGAGGAGGGCGGGGTGGATGGTGTAGGTGTCCGGGTCGGTGGGGAGGGCGACCTCGGCGTAGACGTGGTCGTTGTGACGCCACATCCGCTGCAACCCCTGGAACACGTGGCCGTAGTGGTAGCCGTGGCCGGCCAGGGTCTCGTAGGAGACGTCCACCGGCCGCGCCCCGGCAGGAGGCCAGGCGGTCAGATCCCAGTCCGCAGACGGCGCCTCGACATCCAGCACACCCGTCGCATGACACGTCCAGGACGCGGAAGTGGCCGTGTCCGGGCGGGCGTCGATCCGCACCGCACGCCCACCATCACCGCCGGCCGGCTCACCCACCTCCACCCGCAACCGAACGGCACCGTGCTCGGGCAGAACCAGCGGGCACTGCACGGTCAGCTCACGGATGCTGCCGCAGCCGACCCGGTCGGCGGCATGCACCGCCAGCTCCACGAACGCGGCACCGGGGAACACGACGGTGCCGGCGACCTCGTGATCAGCCAGCCACGGATGAGTGGCCGACGACACCCGGCCGGTGAAGACCGTGCTGGCCGCTCCCTCCACGACAGCACCCAGCAGCGGATGCCCCGCCGCGGTCAGCCCGACCGCACCGACATCCCGACGCCGACGGTCGGCAGTCAGCCAGTACCGGGTCCGCTGGAAGGGATAGGTCGGCAGGGTGACATGACCACCAGCCCCCTGATCCGCCAGACTCCAGCGGTCGACAGCCCCCGCGGTGAAAGCCTCCCCCACCGACCGCAGGAAACTGTCCAAGCCGCCCTGGTGCCGGCGCAGCGTCCCGAAACCGCGGGCGGACACCCCCGCACTGTCAATCGTCTCCTGCACACCGGCGACCAGCACCGGGTGCGCACTGCACTCGATGAACGTGTCGAAACCGTCCGCCAGCAACAACCGGACGACGGCCTCGAACTCGACGGTCCCCCGGAGATTACGGAACCAGTAGTCGGCATCCAGTTCCAGGGTGTCGACCCGCTGCCCGGTGACGGTGGAGTAGAAGGCGACCTCACCGGACCTGGGCCGGACCGGCTCGAGCAGATCCAGCACCTGGTCACGGATCTCGTCGACGTGCCGGGAGTGGGAGGCGTAGTCGACCGGGATGCGCCAGGTGCGCACACCATCGGCCTC
>NZ_JBIWKB010000060.1:0-54838 GCF_044765425.1 Streptomyces sp. NPDC102462
CCTTCCTGATCGCGGTACCGACCGGGGTGAAGTTCTTCAACTGGATCGGCACCATGTGGAAGGGCTCCCTGTCCTTCGAGACACCGATGCTGTGGGTCATGGGCTTTCTCGTCACGTTCGTCTTCGGCGGCCTGACGGGCGTCATGCTCGCCTCTCCCCCCATCGACTTCCACATCTCCGACTCGTACTTCGTGGTGGCCCACTTCCACTACGTGGTGTTCGGTACGGTCGTCTTCGCGATGTTCGCCGGATTCCACTTCTGGTGGCCGAAGTTCACCGGCAAGATGCTGGACGAACGCCTCGGCAAGATCACCTTCTGGACGCTGTTCACCGGCTTCCACGGCACCTTCCTCGTCCAGCACTGGCTGGGCGCCGAGGGCATGCAGCGCCGGATCCCGGACTATCTGGCGGTGGAGGGACTGACCGTGCTGAACACGGTCTCCACGGTCTTCTCGTTCCTGCTGGGTCTGTCGATCCTGCCGTTCCTGTACAACGTGTGGAAGACGGCCAAGTACGGCAAGAAGGTCGAGGCCGACGACCCGTGGGGCTACGGCCGTTCGCTGGAGTGGGCGACGTCCTGCCCGCCGCCGCGGCACAACTTCCTCACCCTGCCGCGGATCCGCAGCGAATCCCCCGCGTTCGACCTGCACCACCCCGGGGTGTCCGGCGCCGAGGAACGGGAGTTGACGGCCCCGTGACCGCCACGGACGACGGGGCGCGCGAGGCGCGGGCGCTGGTCCGGGAGATCGAGGGTCATCTGCTGCTGGCCGCCGCCCGCGAGGAGGGCCGCATGGCCGCGGCCCGGCTCGCGGGGCGGCTGGGCTGGCTGACCGATACCCAACGCGAGGATCTGGAGCGGCAGTTCGAGGCGGAATACCTGGGCCTGGCCCGCGCCTGCTGGCAGCGCACGGCGGAGCGGGCCGAGGAACTGCGCCATGCGTACGAGGGCCGCTACCGGGCGCTGCGGCAACGCCTGCTGGCCTGCTTCCTGCTCGCCTGCGCGGTGCCTTCGGCGACCTTGCTACTCACCCTGTCCACAGCCCGCTGAACCCGCCGCCCCATCCAGGGCACGGCCCCGCACGGACACGGTCCGGTCAGAGTGTTGGGAAACACTGCCCCGGCACTGGGCGCCCCGGTCCCGAACGCCCGGCCCACACACCCCGCACCCCCGCGCCCACCGCACCGGAGTTACCGGAACCTCCGCCCGGTGGCCCGGACCGGCCGTGCAAACACACCCCCACGGGCGGGCAACAAACCGGTCAGAGCACCGCCCCACCCCAACGCCGACCGGGTGAGGGCGCCGCCCCAGTCTGGGTGTTCGGGGAACACTGCCGTGGCACTGGGCGACCCCGTCCCCGACGCCCGGCCCACACACCCCACACCCGCACTCACCGCCCCGACACCCCACCCCCGCACCCTGCCCCCGACGCAAACCTCCGCGCCCCGGCACCCACCTCCGACCCCAACGCAAACCTCAATACCTCAGTACCCCGGCCCACACCCCTGACCCCGGTGCAAATCTCCGTGCGTCGGGGCACAGGTAGGGCGAGCGGCCGGGGTTGGTCAGGGGGGCCAGTTTCGGGGGCGGAGGATGCCGAGTAGCTGGCGCACCAGTTCGTCGGTCACCTCGTCCAGCGTCGCGTCCACCCACCCGGCGCTCCAGTCGTGCAGAAGCCCGTTGACGCTGCCGATGAACGCGGCAGCGGCGATGCGGTAGTCGCGGGGCGCCGCCTCACCGCGGGCGACCGCCGCCCGCGCCTGCGCGCAGATGAGTTCGACCCAGCGGGCGCGGCGGGCCAGGCGCTGCTCATCCAGGCGCGGACTGACCCCGACGATCTCGACGAAGGTGATGCGGACGCGGCGCGGGTCGGCGGTGACGTTCGCGGCGTAGGCGCGAAAGAGCACGGCGGCGCGCTCAGCCAGCGGCAGCCCCTCGGCGTCGGCGAGCGCGGATCTGACGGCCCGCTCGGCCCAGTCGTTGACCTGGAGGTGGAGGGCGGCGAGGACGTCCTCCAGGGTGCGGAACTCCTCGTAGAACTGGCGGGTGGACAGCCCCGCCGCCTCGCTCAGCGCGGCCACCGTGCCGGCCCGGAAGCCCGGGGCGTCACCGAAGAGCCCGAGCGCGGCGTCCAGGAAGCGCCGCCGCCGTTCGGCCTGCCGCTCCTCGGCGCTCCTGCCCGCGTAGCGGCCGGTCGGGGCCCTGAGCCTGCCCGCCACGGTCCCTCCTCACCCGACGCGTCCATGTGCCGGCCAATTTTGTCGTGTACGCGGTCTTGTGGAGAGGGCCACCCCACCTTACTTTTCAGTAAGTTAACTCTGAAGGCGCCCGTGTTCAGACTTCTCGCCCTGTCAGGGCACGCCCCCGCACGCACCCGCACCTCCCCCACCCAGAGGAGAGAGCAGTCATGCCCGCCTTCACCACCAGGCACCTTTGCGCCGTGGCCGCCGCACTCGCCTTGACCGTCGCCGCTCCCGCCACCGCCACCGCCGCCACCGCCACCGCGCCCGCCGCCCCGGCGCTGCGCGAGGTGCTGTTCGTCGGCAACAACTGGGACGGCACCGCGGACGTCATCGCCTCCCGCGGCGACTTCACGAAGATCGGCCGGATCGACGTCGTCCCGGACAAGGACCGGCGGATGGCGGAGATCAACGCCGATCCGATCAAGTGGATCTACTTCATGGCCATCCGCAATGGCGTCGGCGAGGGCCACGACCAGTTCGCGGACGACATGTACTCCACCCCGGACGGCAGGTCGGTGGTGGTCTCCCGGCCCAGCTTCGCCGACGTGGTCTCGATCGACCTGGCCACCGGAGCGGTCAACTGGCGCTTCCCGGTGTCCGGTTACCGCGCCGACCACATGGCGGTCTCCCCCGACGGCACCCGGGTCGCGGTGTCCGCCTCGACCGGCAACACGGTGCATGTGCTGGACATCGGCACCGGCCGGCAGCTCGGTTCCTTCGCCACCGGTGACAAGCCGCACGAGAACGTCTTCACCAAGGACGGCAGATACATCTGGAACATGTCCATCGGAGACGTCAACACCGCCCTGGACGACCCCTTCTGGGACTGGACGAAGGGGGACCGGCACATCACGGTGGTCGACGCGACGACCTATCGGCAGGTCAAGGTCATCGACATGCGCGAGCGCCTGGACGCCATCGGCCTCGACGACTTCTCGGACGCGGTCCGCCCCGCGGTCTTCTCCCCGGACGAGTCGAAGCTGTACTTCCAGGTCTCCTTCTTCAATGGCTTCCTGGAGTACGACGTCGCCGCCGACCGGATCACCCGGGTGAAGACCCTGCCGAAGAACCCGGCGACCAGCGAGGACCGCACCACCTGGGTCAACGACTCGCGCCACCACGGCATCTCGATGAGCCCGGACGGCACCAAGCTGTGCGTCGCGGGCACGATGGACGACTACGCCACCGTCGTGGACCGGGCGACCCTCCAGCAGGGCCCGCTGGTCGCCACGTCCAAGCCGTACTGGGCGACGGTCAGCGGCGACGGCAAGGACTGCGTGGTCTCCGAGAGCGGCGCCGACCAGGTGACCGCGATCGACTTCGCGACCGGGCGGAAGGTCGCCTCGGTCGCGGTCGGCGACCATCCGCAACGGGTCAGGCTGGGCCATGTCCAGGCCGACTGGACGGCTCCCGCGGGCGGCTGACGGCGGGTGCGGCGCCGGACGGCGACCTGCCGGAGAAGGGGGCCGCCCCGTCCCGCCGGGGCCGCGCGGTCGCCGACGCCTCAGCCACCCAGCCGGTTGGTGACGTTCAGCAGGTACTCCTTCCGGTTCAGCGGGTTGTGGTCGGTGCGCGGGCGCTCGGGGACCGTGCCGCGGGTGACCGGGGCCCAGTGGTCGAAGGCTGTCTCCAACTCGCCCTCGCCGCGGGTCAGTCCGGGCAGCCGCTGGTCGAGTCCGTGCACCCGGGCGGCGGGCACCGCGCCCTCCAGCACGCACACCGAGCCGTGCGCCTGGGTGCTCTGCGGCACCGCGGCGAGCCGCGCGAGCACCGGCAGCAGGGTGCCCAGGGTGTCCGCCGGGGCCTCGATGCGGAAGCGGTGCATCGGTTCGTACACCCGGGTGCCCGCGCGCCGCAGCGCCTCGATCAGGACGAGCGGGGTGAGACCGCGGAAGTCGGCGCCGGTGCTGGACATGCTCTTGTCGAAGCCCTGGTGGGCGTGGCTCTGCCGGGGCGAGTAGCCGCTGTGGGTCATGGTCACCGCGCAGTCGGTGACCCGCCAGCCGTGCAGCCCCTGCCCGAGGGTGTCGCGCACGGTGTCCTCGACGGCCTGGAAGAAGGCGTACGGCATCGAGCCCAGCTCCACCGCCAGCCGGAAGCCGACGCCCGAGCCCGCCGGGGCGGCGTCCACCCGCAGGCCTACGGTCGCGAGGAACGGGTTCCCGTCCTTCTTGTTGAACTCGACGGCCGCTCCGCTGCCCACCGGGCGCTCGACGCAGATGACGGTCGTCTCCCGGAAGGTGACGTCGAGGCCGTACTCGTCGGCGAGGGTCGCCTGGATCACCTCCTTCTGCACTTCGCCGTAGAGGGAGACGGAGGTCTCCTGCCGCCTCTCGTCGTGGCGCACGCCGATCAGCGGGTCCTGCTCGGCGAGCTGGGTGAGCGCGACGTGCAGCGCCCGCCGGTCCGCATGCGGGCCCGGCACGACGACGGTTTCCAGCGTCGGCGGCGCGAAGTGGCGCCGGTAGGCGGAGCGCGGCGCGTCCGCGCGCACGCCGGTGTCCGCGCTGCGGCGGATCGTGTCCCCGATCCGGATGCCGCCGAGGCCCCACAGCCTGCCGATCCGGCCCGCGCCGACGCTCTCCTGCCGGGCGTCGGTGCCGCCGTCGAAGACGCTGACCGCGGTGACCTTCCCCTCCTGCGGGCCGTCCCCGAACAGGACGCGGTCGCGGGTGCGCAGGGTGCCGGTGAAGACCCGCGCGTAGGCGACCTTCTCCCCCGCCGGGCCCCGGTCGACCTTGAACACCGTCGCCGACAGCGGCCCGTCGGGGTCGCCCGCGGCGGCGGGCAGCAGTTCCTCGATGGCGCCGAGCAGGTCGGCCACGCCCGCGCCGGTGACGGCCGAGCCGAAGTAGACCGGGTGGACGCGGGCCCGCCGGGTCTGGGCGGCGAGCGCGGCGCGCAGCCGGGTGGGCGGGACACGGTCCTGCACATAGGCGGCGAGCAGGTCGTCGTCCTGGTCGGCGAGGACGTCGAGGGCGCCCGGGGAGAGGCCGGGCAGGAAGCGGGCGCCGCGGGTGCCGAGGCCGGTGGTGGTGCCCATCGGCACCAGCGCCGGGGTGAGCCGGCGGGCCATGGCCCGCAGCACCTCGTCCTCGCCCGCCCCGCGCCGGTCGATCTTGTTCACGAAGACCAGCGTGGGGATGCGCAGCCGCCGCAGGGTCCGCATCAGCACCCTGGTCTGCGCCTGGACGCCCTCGACGGCCGAGACGACCAGGACGGCGCCGTCGAGCACGCCGAGGACCCGTTTCACCTCGGCGATGAAGTCGGGGTGGCCGGGTGTGTCGATGAGGTTGACGGTCACACCGTCGAGCGGGAAGGAGACGACCGCCGACTTGATCGTGATGCCGCGCTGCCGTTCCAGCGCGAGCGTGTCCGTCCGGGTGCTGCCGGCGTCGACGCTGCCGACCTCGTCGATCACTCCGACGGAGTGCAGCAGCCGTTCGGTCAGGCTGGTCTTACCGGCGTCTACGTGCGCGAGGATTCCGAGATTGAGCAGATGCACTGTGCGTGATGTCCTTCGGCATGGGTGGGGTTCCTTCCTGCGGAGACATGCACGCAGCGCGCATCGTGGGTCCTCTCTGTGTGACGACTGGTCCGGTGCAGTGCAGCAGCACCGGCACTCGGGCCGCAACGGATTAACGGCCGGGCACGAGGCGGCGGCGCAGCGCTCGCCGCGACCCCACCCCGGTCTTAGAGTGACGTACATCACGTCCGGTCGCCGGTATCCCTCGCTCACGCCCGCACGGTCTGGAGGGCACATGACCCACATCAAGGTGAAGGTGGACGGCACGCACTACGAGGACGACGTGGAGCCCCGTCTCCTCCTCGCCCACTACCTGCGCGACCGGCTCGGCCTGACCGGCACCCCGATCGGCTGCGACACCTCCAACTGCGGGGCCTGCACGGTCGACCTGGACGGGGCGACCGTCAAGAGCTGCTCGGTGCTGGCCGTCCAGGCCGACGGCTCCGAGGTGACCACCGTGCAGGGCCTGGCCCGCGACGGGCGGCTGACGGCGTTGCAGCGCGCCTTCCACGAGCGGCACGCGCTCCAGTGCGGCTACTGCACCCCGGGCATGATCATGGCGGCACGGGACCTGCTGCGCGAGAACCCGCGCCCCGGCCCGGACGAGGTGCGCCAAGCCCTTGAGGGCAACCTGTGCCGCTGCACCGGCTACCAGAACATCGTCCGCGCGGTGCTCGCCGCCTCGGGACAGCAGCCCGCGTCCGGGCAGGAGAGCGCTCAGGAGGTCACGGCATGACCGATCAGGCCGTAGCACGCGAGGTCGGTCGCTCCCGGCTGCGCAAGGAGGACGCCCGGCTGATCACCGGCCAGACCAACTGGACCGACAACATCCAGGTCACCGGCCTGCTGCATCTCGCGGTGCTGCGCAGCCCGATGGCGCACGCGCGCATCCGCGCGGTCGACGTCTCCCCGGCGCTCGACCGGCCCGGTGTGGTCGCGGCGTTCAGCGGCGCCGACCTCGCCGACGGGCTGGGCTCGCTGCCGTGCGCCTGGCCGGTGACCGAGGACATCGTGCTGCCAGGGCACCCGCCGATCGCGGTGGACGAGGTCCGCTACGCCGGTGACCCGGTCGCCGTGGTGGTGGCCCGCGACCGGTACGCGGCGGCCGACGCGCTGGAGGCGGTCGAGGTCGACTACGAGCCGCTGGAGCCGGTCCTCGACCTGGAGGCCGCGCTCGCGGACGACGCCCCGCTGGTCCACTCCGACAAGGGCACCAACCGCAGCTATGTGTGGCCGCTGGCGACCGGCGAGAGTTTCGCCGCGGTCCGCGAGCGCGCCGAGGTCACCCTGCGGCGCCGCTACCACCAGCAGCGCCTGATCCCCAACGCGATGGAGCCCCGCGCGGTCGTCGTCACTCCGCTGGCCGCCTCCGGCGAGTACACGGTCTACTCGGCGACGCAGATCCCGCACATCCTGCGGATCATGCTGGCGACCGTCACGGGCGTGCCCGAGCACAAGCTGCGCGTGATCGCCCCGGACGTGGGCGGCGGCTTCGGTTCCAAGCTCCAGGTGTACGGCGAGGAGGCCATCGCCCTGGCCGTCGCCCGCAGGCTGGGCCGCCCGGTGAAGTGGACCGAGTCCCGCTCCGAGGGCTATCTGGCCACCCACCACGGCCGCGGCATGATCCAGGACATCGAGGTGGCCGCCACCCGGGAGGGCAGGCTGCTCGGCCTCAAGGTGGACCTGATCGCCGACATGGGCGCCTATCTGATGCTCGTCACCCCGGGCATCCCGATCCTCGGCGCCTTCATGTACCCGGCGATCTACAAGATGGACTCCTACGAGTTCACCTGCACGGGTGTCTTCACCACCCGGACGCCCACCGACGCCTACCGCGGTGCCGGGCGCCCGGAGGCCACGTTCGCCATCGAGCGGATCATGGACGAGCTGGCCGCGGAGCTGGGCCTCGACCCGGTTCAGCTGCGGCGCCGCAACTGGATCCGGCACGAGGAGTTCCCGTACACCACCATCGCCGGGCTCACCTACGACAGCGGCGACTACGAGGCCGCGACGGACAAGGCCCTCGCCCTGTTCGGCTACGACGAACTCCGCGCCGAGCAGCGCGAACGCAACGCGCGCGGCGACACCGTACGCCTCGGCATCGGTGTGTCGACCTTCACCGAGATGTGCGGCCTCGCGCCGAGCCGGGTGCTGCGCGACCTCAGGTACGGGGCCGGCGGCTGGGAGGCGGCGAGCATCCGCATGCTGCCCACCGGCAAGGTCGAGGTGGTCACCGGCACCAGCCCGCACGGGCAGGGGCACGAGACCTGCTGGAGCCAGATCGCCGCCGATGTGCTCGGCGTGCCGTTCGAGGACGTCGAGGTGGTGCACGGCGACACCCAGTCCGCACCGCAGGGCATGGACACCTACGGCTCGCGGTCGCTGGTGGTCGGCGGCGAGGCCGTGCACCGGGCGGCGGCCAAGGTGGTGGACAAGGCCCGGAAGGTGGCCGCGCACCTGCTGGAGGCGAGCGAGCAGGACCTGGACTTCACGGACGGCGTGTTCTCCGTGAAGGGCTCGCCGGAGGCACGCAGGACCATTCAGGAGATCGCCTTCGAGACGTTCTCCTCGCACGACCTGCCCGACGGCATGGAGCCGACCATCAACGCCGAGTACCTGGTCGACCCGGAGAACTTCTCCTACCCGCACGGCACCCACCTGTGCGCGGTCGAGGTCGACACGGAGACCGGGGCGACCCGTATCCGGTCCTACGTCTGCGTGGACGACGTCGGCCGGGTCGTCAACCCGATGATCGTCGAGGGGCAGGTGCACGGCGGGCTCGCGCAGGGCATCGCGCAGGCCCTGTACGAGGAGGCCGTCTACGACGACGAGGGCAACCTGGTCTCCGGCACCATGGCGGACTACCTGGTGCCGTCCGCGGCAGACCTGCCGGACTTCGTGACCGACCGCACCGAGACACCGGCCGCGTCGAACGCGCTCGGCGTCAAGGGAGTCGGCGAGGCGGGCACCATCGCCTCGACGCCCGCCGTGGTCAACGCGGTCGTGGACGCGCTCAGGCCGTTCGGCGTGCACGACGTGCGGATGCCCTGCACACCGGAGCGGGTCTGGCGGGCCGTGCGGTCGGCCACCGCCGGGAAGGAGGCCGCGGCATGATTCCACCCGCGTTCGAGTACACCCGTCCGCACAGCGTCGACGAGGCGGTGCGCGCGCTCGCCGAGGCGGGCGACGAGGCGAAGGTGCTGGCCGGCGGGCAGAGCCTGCTGCCGCTGCTGCGCCTCAGGCTGGCCTTCCCCGAACTCGTCGTGGACGTCGGCCGGATCCCGGGGCTGCGCGGGGTGCGTGAGGACGGCGACAGCCTCGTCATCGGCGCGCTGACCACCCACCACGACCTGATCCGCGACCCGCTGGTCCGCCGGCACGCGGGACTGCTCGCGGCGGCCACGCGCACCGTCGCCGACCCCGCCGTACGGCACCGGGGTACCCTCGGCGGCTCCCTGGCGCACGCCGACCCGGCCGGTGATCTGCCCGCGGTGCTGCTGGCGCTGGACGGCGACATGGTCGCCGTAGGCCCAAAGAGGCGGCGCACCATCCCGGTGGGCGAGTTCTTCGTGGACTACTTCCAGTCCGCGCTGGCCCCCGACGAGCTGCTGGTGGAGGTGCGGGTGCCGAAGACGGACGGCTGGGACTTCCACTACGAGAAGTTCCACCGGGCCGCCCAGGCCTGGGCGATCGTCGGCGTGGCCGCCCTGGTGCGCCGGGACGACGGCCGGATCGCCGAGGCCCGCATCGGGCTCACCGGCATGGGCAGCACCCCGCTGCGGGCGGTGGCCGCCGAGCGGGCCCTTACCGGCGCCGCGGATGAGGACGCCGTCGCCCGGGCCGGCGAGCAGGCCGCCGAGGGCACCCGGCCCGCCCAGGACGTGTCGGGCTCGCCCGAGTACCGGGCGCACCTCGCACGGGTGCTGACCCGGCGGGCGGTCCTGGCCGCCACCGGAGCGAGGTGAGCGCCGATCACCCGGATGGAAGACCCGGAGCAGGTACGGGCCCGGCTGGAGGAGACGGGGTACCTCGTCGACGAGGGGCTGGCCGTCACCTGTTTCCTGGCCCTGAGACTGCACCGGCCGCTGTTCTGCGAGGGAGACGCGGGCGTCGGCAAGACCGCGCTCGCCGCCGCCCTCGCCGAGGCGCTTGACGCCCCGCTGATCCGGTTGCAGTGCCACGAGGGCATCGACGCCGCGCAGGCCCTGTACGACTGGGACTTCCCGCGCCAGCTGCTGCATCTGCGGGCCGCCGAGGCGGCCGGGATCACCGACGCCGACCGGCTGGAGAGCGAGCTGTACGACCGGCGGTTCCTGATCGCCCGGCCGCTGCTGCGGGCGTTGCAGACCTGGCCCTCGGTGCTCCTGGTCGACGAGATCGACCGGGCCGACGACGAGTTCGAGGCGTTCCTGCTGGAGCTGCTGTCCGAGTACTCGGTGACCGTGCCGGAGCTGGGCACGCTGCGCGCCGAGGTGCCGCCGGTCGTGGTGCTGACCTCGAACCGGACCCGGGAGGTGCACGACGCGCTGAAGCGGCGGTGCCTGTACCACTGGTTCGACCATCCCTCCTTCGCCCGCGAACTGGCCATCGTGCGCCGCCGGCTGCCACAGGTCGCGGAGCGGCTGGCCGAGCAGGTGACCGCCCTGGTGCAGGCGCTGCGGGGCGCCGATCTGCTCAAGCCGCCGGGCGTGGCCGAGACGATCGACTGGGCGCAGGCCCTGGACGCCCTCGGGGCGAGCGAGGTCGACGCGGAGCTGGCGGTGGCCACCCTGGGCTCGGTGCTGAAGTACCGGGAGGACACGGAGCGGGCGCGGGGTCTCGACCTCACGGCGGTGCTGGCGGCCCGGGGAGCGCGGACGCCATGACGGACAGCGGACGCGGACCGGTCGAAGGGCGGTGGGCGGACGGGCCCGCGGGGCCCGACACGGTGCTGCTCGGCTTCGTGCGCGCGCTGCGGGCGGCGGGGGTCGACGCGAGCACCGAGCGGCTGTACGCCTTCCTGCGCGCGGTCGACGTCCTGCGGCCCGGGGTGCGTGCGGACGTGCACGCGGCGGGCCGGGCCACGCTGTGCGGCGGCCGGGACGACCTGGAGCGGTACGAGCGGGTGTTCGCCGCGTACTTCGGGCCGGCCGGCGGCCCCGCGCCGCCCCCGGCCCGTGCCGCCGCCCCGCCCCGGGCCCGGACCCGGACCGCCGTGCGGGACGCCGCGTCCGGGGCCCGCGCGGCGCACGACGGCGCGCCGCCGGGGCCGCCCGCCCTGGCGTTCGCCAGCTCCACCGAGGTGCTGCGCCACCGCGACCTCGGCGAGCTGGACGCCGCCGAACGCGCCCAGCTCAACCGGCTGCTGGCCGCGTTCGCGCCGCACGGGCAGACCCGGCTGTCCGCGCGGCGCCGGCCGGCCCGGCACGGCGCCGTCGACCCGCGCCGGACCGTGCGGGAGCTGCTGCGGCGCGGCGGGGAGCCCGCGCTGCTGCGCCGGCACGCGCGGGTGCGCCGGCCGCGCCGGGTGGTGCTGCTGGTCGACGTGAGCGGTTCGATGGCGCCGTACGCCGACGCGCTGCTGCGGTTCGCGCACGCGGCGGCCCGGCGGGCACCGACGGAGGTGTTCACCATCGGCACCCGGCTGACCCGGGTGACCCGCGAACTCGGCCACCGCGACCCCGACCTGGCGATGGCGGCGCTCGCGGCGGCCGTGCCCGACTGGCGCGGCGGCACCCGGCTCGGCGTGCTGCTGCGCGAGTTCCTGAACCGCTGGGGGAAGCGGGGCATGGCGCGCGGCGCGGTCGTCGTGCTGCTCTCGGACGGCTGGGAGCGCGGCGACCCCGGACTGCTCGGGGCGCAGATGCGCCGGCTGCACGCGCTGGCGCACCGGGTGATCTGGGCCAACCCCCGCAAGGCGCGCCCCGGTTACGCGCCGCTGGCCGGGGGGATGGCGGCGGCCCTGCCCAGCGTGGACACGTTCGTCGAGGGGCACAGCCTGGCGGCGCTCGAACGACTGGCGGCCGTGCTGGGCGGGGCGGCGGCGGATGATCCGGCCGAGGCCGCCGGACGGAGAGGAGCGGAGTGTGCGTGAGATTCTTCCGGCCCTGGAGCGCTGGTACGCGGCGGGCGTCCCGTTCGGGCTCGCCACGGTCGTGGCGGTCAGTCGCAGCGCGCCGCGCGGGCCCGGCGCGGCCATGGCGGTCGGGCCCGGCGACGAGGTCGTGGGCAGTGTGTCCGGCGGCTGTGTGGAGGGCGCCGTCTTCGAACTGGCGCAGGAGGTCGTGGCGAGCGGCGAGGCCCGCGTCGAGACCTTCGGCTACAGCGACGAGGACGCGTTCGCGGTCGGTCTGACCTGCGGCGGTGAGATCACCCTGCTGGTGCGGCCCGTGACGCCCGCGGCCGATCCCGTCTTCGGTGCCGTCGCCGCGTCGGTGGCGCGCGGCGAACCCGTGACGGTGGCCACGGTGGTCGACGGGCCGGCACCGCGCGGCGCCACGCTCGCGGTGTGGCCGGGCGCGGTGGCCGGCACGCTCGGCACATCCGGTCTTGACGCGGCGGTCACCGCGGACGCGCGCGGCGAACTGGCCGTCGGCGCCACCGGGTCGAGGCACTACGGCCGGCGCGGTGAGCGCCGCGAGGACGCCGTCACCGTGTTCCTCCACTCGTTCGCGCCGCCGCCCCGGATGCTGGTCTTCGGCGCGATCGACTACGCGGCGGCGGTGGCCCGCATCGGCGACTTCCTCGGCTACCGGGTCACCGTGTGCGACGCCCGCCCGGTCTTCGCCACGCCGAAGCGGTTCCCGGCGGCCGTGGAGGTCGTCGTGGACTGGCCGCACCGCTATCTGAGCGGCACCGGCACCGACGAGCGGACGGTGATCTGCGTGCTCACCCACGATCCGAAGTTCGATGTGCCGCTGCTTGAGGAGGCGCTGCGCCGGCCGGCCGCGTACATCGGGGCGATGGGCAGCCGCCGCACCCACGACGAGCGCAGGAAACGGCTGGCCGAGGCCGGGGTCGGCGCGCGGGAGCTGGCACGGCTGCGCTCGCCGCTCGGGCTTGACCTCGGGGCCCGTACGCCCGAGGAGGTCGCCGTGTCCGTCGCCGCCGAGATCGTCGCGCTGCGCTGGGGCGGCAGCGGCGTGCCCCTCACCGCGACCGCCGGGGCCATCCACCCGGTGGGCGCCCGCTGAGTGCGAGGAGGAAGTCATGGAGCTGCACCACGAGTTCACCGTCCCCGTCCCGGTCGACGACGCCTGGCGCGCGCTCCTCGACGTCGAGCGCATCGCGCCGTGCCTGCCGGGTGCCACAGTGGAGGAGTACGACGGCACGACGGTGACCGGCGGGGTGAAGGTCAAGGTCGGCCCGGTGACCGTGACCTACCGGGGCACCGCCGTCTTCGAGGAGAAGGACGCGGCGGCGCACCGGATGGTGCTGGTGGCGAGCGGCCGGGAGACCCGGGGGCAGGGCACGGCCCGGGCCACCGTCACCGGCACGCTGAGCGGGCGGGACGGCGGCACGGCGGTGGCGGTGGACACCGATCTGACGGTGACCGGGCGGCCGGCGCAGTTCGGCCGTGGGGTGCTCGCGGAGGTCGGCGACCGGCTGGTGGGGCAGTTCGCCGAGTGTCTGGCCGAGCGGCTGGGCGAGCGGCCCGAGGCGCCGGCCCCGGCAGAGCCGGAACCACTGGACCTGGCCCGCGCGGCCGCCGTACCGGTGGCCAAGCGTGCGGCGGTCGTGGCGGCGGCACTGGGCGTACTCGTACTGGTGTACGCAGGCGTGCGCAGATGCCTGCGCTCCGGGCGCCACCGCTGACCCCGCACGAGAGCGCCCCGAAAGGGGCGCGGGGCTGTATCGATTTGCGGCTCCGCCGCGCGGGCGCGAGCAACCACGACACACCCGCAGCCAACCGACAACAGCACAGCGCGGCACAACCAGCGGAGCGCTACCGCAGTCGGTGGAGCGTCACGTCCGTGAGGGCGGCGTCGGTCAGGGTCGCCGTGAGGTAGGTGCAGTGGGGCTGGCGGCGGCGGTCGGTGGGTGAGCCGGGGTTGAGCAGCCGCAGCCCGGTCGGGGCCGTGCTGTCCCAGGGGATGTGGCTGTGGCCGAAGACCAGCACGTCCAGGTCGGGGAAGCGGGCGGCGCAGCGCGCCTCGCGGCCCGCGGCGGGCCCGGTCTCGTGGACGACGCCGAAGCGCAGGCCGCCGAGTTCGGCACGGGCCACTTCGGACAGGCGGGCGCGCAGCTCGGGTCCGTCGTTGTTGCCGTACACCGCGACCAGCCGCCGGCTGCGGCTCTCCAGCAGATCGAGGGTGGCGGTGTCGACCCAGTCGCCGGCGTGGAACACCACGTCGGCGTGCGGGAGTTCGGCGAGCAGCGGCTCCGGCAGCCGGTGGGCGCGCCGGGGCAGATGGGTGTCGGACATGAGGAGCAGGCGCACAGGGTCAGCGTAGGGCAGCGCGCCCCGGCGGACGCGCGGCGAGATCCGCTCATGCAGCACCCGTCAGGCGGACCCATCAGGCAGAACCCATCAGGGAGAATCCATCAGGTAAAACTGAACAGTTCCAGCTGGACAGTTTGGACTGTGCGACCTAGGGTGCTCGCCATGGACGACATCTCCGGCTCCGCCGCCCGGGCCGCACGCGAGTTGCGCGTGGTGTTCAGCCGGCTGCGGCGCCGCATACGGGAGGTCGCGCGGGACACCGACCTCACGCCCTCCCAGGAGTCGGCGCTCACCCTGGTGGGCAAGCACGGCGCGGCCACCGCCAGCGCCCTGGCGTCCGCCGAGGGCGTGCGACCGCAGTCGATGGCCGCCACCCTCGCCGCGCTCGACCAGCACGGCCTGATCCGGCGCGCCCCCGACCCCGACGACGGCCGCCGGCAGCTGGTCACCCTCACCGACGCGGGCCGGGCCCGCGTCGCAGGCAACCGGCAGGCGCGCGAGGAGTGGCTGGCCCGGGCCTTCCAGGACCGGTTCACCGAGGACGAGCGCCGCACGGTCCTGAAGGCGCTGACCCTCATGGAACGCCTGTCGCAGCAGTGACGCCGAGGATCGGCCCGCGCGCACCATCCACCGAGACACATCCCCGAAAGGCCCACCGATGGCACTCACCGCCCTCGACCCCCGTACCGCCCTCGTCGTGATCGACCTCCAGCGCGGCATCGCCTCCGCTCCCACGCAGCCGTACGGCGGCCCCGAGGTGGTGGCCCGCTCGGCGCAGCTGGCCGACGCCTTCCGGGCCCGTGAGCTGCCCGTGGTCCTGGTCCGGGTCTCCTTCGCGGCGGACTGGGCGGACCGGGTCCCCGGCCGCACCGAGCGCCAGGGTCCCGGCGGCGCCTACCCGGAGGGCTGGGACGTGATCGTCGACGAGCTGTCCGGACACCCCGGCGACATCCGCGTCACCAAGCACAACTGGGGCGCCTTCCACGGCACCGACCTCGATGTCCAGCTGCGCCGCCGGGGCGTCACCCAGATCGTGCTGACCGGCATCGCCACCAGCATCGGCGTCGAGTCCACCGCCCGCGCCGCCTACGAGCACGGCTACCACGTCACGGTCGCCACGGACGCCGTGGCCGACATGACGCCCGAGGCGCACGCGAACAGCGTCGAGCGGATCTTCCCGCGGCTCGGCGAGACGGGCACGACACAGGAGATCCTTCAGCTCCTGGCCAAGACCCACGGCTGACCCCGCCCGGCCCGGCCCCCGGTGCGGGGTGGTCGCCGCCCGCACCGGCACCCGGGTTAACATTCGGCAACGCATGCCGTGCCACCAAGGCAACGGGAAGCGAGCTAAGGGGGCTTGGAAGCCGGATGCCGGTCAAGGTCAGTGTCATCGTCCCCGTCTACAACCCCGGGCCGTACATCGAGGACTGCGTCGCCTCGGTGCTGCGGCAGTCGCTGCCCGACGACGAGTACGAAGTGATCTTCGTCGACGACGGCTCCACCGACGCCACCCCGGCGAGACTGGACGAGCTGGCCGCCGAGCACCCGCAGATCACGGTCATCCACCAGCCGAACTCCGGCTGGTCGGGCAAGCCCCGCAACGTGGGGATCGCCGCGTCCCGTGGCGAGTTCGTGAT
Organism: Streptomyces sp. NPDC102462; assembly: GCF_044765425.1. Taxonomy (NCBI): domain Bacteria; kingdom Bacillati; phylum Actinomycetota; class Actinomycetes; order Kitasatosporales; family Streptomycetaceae; genus Streptomyces; species Streptomyces sp. NPDC102462. The sequence goes on from NZ_JBIWKB010000060.1 coordinate 15,827, forward strand.
GTTCGTCGACAACGACGACTACCTCGGCGACGAGGCCCTGGAGCGGATGTACGAGTACGGGGTGGCGAACAAGGCCGACGTCATCGTGGGCAAGATGGCCGGCAAGGGCCGGCCGGTCCCGGTGGAGTTGTTCCGGCGCAACCACCCGCGCGCCACCGTCGGCAACGCCCCGCTCATCGACAGCCTCACCCCGCACAAGATGGTCCGGCGCGCCTTCCTGGAGCGCACCGGGCTACGCTTCCCCGAGGGCCGGCGCCGTCTGGAGGACCACGTCTTCGTCACGGAGGCGTATCTGCGCGCGGACAACGTCTCCGTGCTCAGCGACTACGTCTGCTACTACCACGTGAAGCGGGGCGACGCCTCGAACGCCGGTTTCCAGCCCTTCGAACCGGTCGGCTACTTCAAGAACCTCCGCGAGGCCCTGGACGTCGTCGAGCGGTACACCGAGCCGGGCCCGCTGCGCGACCGGCTGCTGCGCCGCTGGCTGCGCGTCGAGATCGTCGACCGGATGAGCGGTCGGCGCCTGCTCGGCCTCCCGGACGACTACCGGCGGCAGCTGTTCCAGGAGATGCACAAGGTGGTCGTGGAGCGGTTCGGGCCGGGCGTCGCCCCCGGTCTGCGCCCGGGGCAGCGCATCGTCGCCGCGCTGATCAGGGACGGCCGGTACGACGACCTGTTCGCCCAGGCCGAGTGGGAGGCCGGCATCGGCCCGCGGGCCGTGCCGACCGGCGTCGAGTGGCGCGACGGCACGCTGCGGGTCTCCTTCCGCGCCGAGTACCAGCACGGCGGCGAGCCCCTGACCTTCCCCGTCGACGGGGAAGGCACCCCCGCGGCCACCCCGCCACGGGACCTGGACCAGGCGGTGGCCTGGCTGGGCGCGGACGCCGTCGACGGCTTCGAGAAGGCGACCGTCGACCTCGTCCTGCGCGACCGCGCCAGCTCCGCCTCCTTCTTCCAGCCGGTGGAGGTCACCCGCGAACGGGTCCCGGCCGGCGACGGCCGCGTCCGGCTGGTGCTGCACGCGACGGCCGGCGTCGATGCCGGCACCGCGGCGGGCGGCACCGCGCTGCACGCCGGCCTGTGGGACGCGTATGTGCGGTTCGGCCTCGGCGGCTGGACCAAGGAGTGCCGGCTGGGCCCGGTCCGCGGGCCCGACCGCCCCACGCCGCCCGCCGGAGTCGTCGCGGACCGCGTGGTGCTGCCGTACTGGACCCAGCAGTACGACAACTTCTCCCTGGACGTCGACCGGGCGGGCAAGGCGCTCGGCCTCGGCCGGCTGACACCCGAGGACGCCGCGGTCTCCGACACCCATCCGCTGAGCGTCGCGCTGCCCCTGTACGTCCCCGACCGCATCGCCGTCCTGGTGCGGCTGACCAACGCCGCGACCGGCGAGCGGCGGCAGCGGACCGGGACGCTCACCCCGGCCGAGGGCACCCGCTCGCTGCTGGAGGCCGGGGTGCCGCTGCGCGAGTTGCGCGGGGCCGCCTGGCGGCTCGAGGTGTGCCTCGTCCCGCAGGCCGAGGCGCCCCGCTTCCTGCCGCTGCCGCTCGTCCTGCGGCCCGGACGCGGCGGCGGCGCCCTGCTGAGCCGTCCCGCCGCGCCGGGACCGGTGCGCCGGCTGGTGCGCCGGGCGCGGCGCGTCCTGGGCGCCGTACTGCGCGGGACGGCATCGGGGGCGGGGGCATCACGGGCGACGGCACGGAAGGGATGACACAGTGCGGGAACTGGAGATTTCGGACGCCTGGGTCCTGGAGCCCAAGGTCTTCCCGGACCACCGGGGCAGCTTCCACGAGTGGTTCCGCGGCGAGGAGTTCCGCGAGGCCACCGGCCACGACCTGAACCTCGCCCAGGCCAACTGCTCGGTGTCCCGGCGGGGCGTGCTGCGCGGGGTGCACTTCGCCGACGTGCCGCCCGGCCAGGCCAAGTACCTGACCTGTGTCCGCGGGGCCGTGCTCGACGTGGTCGTGGACATCCGCGTCGGCTCGCCCACCTACGGCCGGTGGGAGGCGCTGCGGCTGGACGAGGACAACCGGCACGCGGTCTTCCTCGCCGAAGGGCTCGGCCACGCGTTCATGGCGCTCACCGACGACGCCACGGTGCTGTACCTGTGCTCGACCGGCTACGCGCCGCAGCGTGAGCACGCGGTGCACCCGCTGGACCCGCGGCTGGGCATCGAGTGGCCGCGGGGCATCGCACCCGTGCTGTCCGAGAAGGACGCCGCGGCCCCCACTCTGGCCGAGGCGGAGCGGTCCGGTCTGCTGCCCGGTTACGCGGACTGCTCCGCCCACTACGAGCGGCTGCGCTCGGGGCGGCTCAGCGGCTGACGGCGTACTGCGCCACCGCACGGCGCAGCGGCTCCCAGCCGCGGGACCGCTTGGTGCCACGGTTGCGGGCCGCCGCCAGCGGCCCCCAGAAGCCGGCCGACAGCAGCGCCTCGGGCCGCACGGCCGTGGTGCGCTCCAGGATCGACTCGGGCACCTTCTGCGGATCGGGCACCTCGAACTCGGCGACGATCTCGTCGTACCTGTCCCTGAGCACCGTGTCGGACGGGTCGGCCCCGAAGACCAGGAGTTGACCGGTGGGAGCGGTGTCGACGAGGACCGTCACGAGGTCGGGGCGGTGGCGGCCCAGGATCTCCACGAGCTTGTAGACGTCGCCGGTCCAGGCGTTGGTGTGCCGGTCCCGGGCCGCCTCGTCCACGGTGCGCGGCAGCATGTCGTCGAAGACGATCACGCTGGCCCAGTCCGAGTGCCGCTCGATGTTCATGAAGTCGCGCAGCGCGTACTCGAACAGGTGCATGCCGTCGATGAACGACAGATCGAGGGTGGTGCGCCGCCAGTACCCGAGCGGGCTGCGGTTGCGGGCGATGTTGCGCAGCGGGTGCCGGCCGCCCCGCAGATGCGCGAGCGGGTTCTCGCGGGCGAAGAAGTCGTCGCTGGTCGCCTTGGCGAGGTGGACGTCGCAGCGGATCTCCGTGACCACCTTGAACGCGGGGTCAATCGCGATGCTCGGCACCCGGGACAGCGTCAGGCTGCGGCCGTCGTTGACGCCGATCTCCAGGTAGTTGCGGTTCGCGGTGACCTTGTGCAGTTCCCGCAGGAACTCGTGCCGTTTCACTGGGACATCTCCTCGCGGATGTGGGGCAGTGCTTCGTGCAGGGCGGCCCGCCAGTCGCGCGGCGGTGCCAGGCCGATCTCCCGCCACCTGCCGTGCCCGAGGGCGCTGTAGGCAGGCCGGGGCGCGGGGCGCGGGAAGGCGGCGCTGCCGACCGGGCGCACCCGGTCCGGGTCCGCGCCGACCAGCGCGAACACCTCCCGGGCGAGTTCGTGCCAGCTGGCCTCGCCGCAACTGGTGGCGTGGAACACTCCGTGCGGGCCGCCGTCCGGGGCGAGCCGGGCGCCGAGGTCCGCGATCCGGGCGGCCACGTCCGCGCTCCAGGTGGGCTGGCCACGCTGGTCGTCGACCACGTCGACGGTGTCGCGGCGGGCCTCCAGTTCCAGCATGGTGCGCACGAAGCTCGGTCCGTGGGCGCCGTACAGCCAGGCGGTGCGGACGACGACGGCGGCGCCCGGGAGTTCACCGAGCACCGCACGCTCGCCGGCGAGCTTGGTGCGGCCGTAGGCGGTGCGCGGGGCCGGCGGGTGGTCCTCGGGGTAGGGCGTGCGGACGGTGGCCCCCGTGGCCGGGTCCGGGGTGCCGGGCTGCCGCTCGCCGTCGAAGACGTAGTCGGTGGAGATGTGCACCAGGCGGGCGCCCCGGGCGGCGCAGGCGCGGGCGAGCAGGCGCGGCCCGTCGCCGTTGACGGCGAGCGCGCGGGCCTCGTCCGTCTCGGCGGCGTCGACGGCGGTGTACGCCGCGCAGTTGACGACGACGTCCGGGCGGTGTTCCTCGAACGCCCGCCGTACCGCGTCGGGTTCGGTGATGTCGAGTGCCGCGCGGTCAAGGCCGCGTACGTGCGCGCCGCGGCGGAGCAGTTCCCCGACGGTGTCCCGGCCGAGCATGCCGCCCGCCCCGGTGACCAGCCACCTCATCGCGTCCCCCGCTGTTTGAGCGGCTGCCACCAGGCGCGGTGGTCGCGGTACCAGGCGACGGTCTCGGCGAGGGCGGTGGTGAAGTCGCGCCGCGGGCGGTAGCCCAGCTCGTCGCGGGCCTTGCTCCAGTCGACCGAGTAGCGCAGGTCGTGGCCCTTGCGGTCGGCAACGTGGTCGACCCGGTCCCAGTCGGCGCCGCAGGCCGCCAGCAGCAGGGCGGTGAGGTCCCGGTTGCTCAGCTCGGTGCCGCCGCCGATGTTGTAGACCTCGCCGGGGCGGCCCTTCGCACGGACCAGTTCGATGCCCCGGCAGTGGTCGTCGACGTGCAGCCAGTCGCGGACGTTGCGCCCGTCCCCGTACAGCGGGACCCTGAGGCCGTCCAGCAGGTTGGTGACGAACAGCGGGACGACCTTCTCCGGGAACTGGTGCGGGCCGTAGTTGTTGGAGCAGCGGGTGACCCGGACGTCGAGCCCGTGGGTGCGGTGGTAGGCGAGGGCGAGCAGGTCGGCGGACGCCTTCGAGGCGGAGTAGGGGGAGTTGGGGGCCAGCGGGTGGGTCTCGGGCCAGGAGCCGGACTCGATGGAGCCGTAGACCTCGTCGGTGGAGATGTGCACGAACGGGCCGACGCCGTGGCGCAGGGCCGCGTCCAGCAGCGTCTGGGTGCCGACCACGTTGGTGAGCACGAACTCGCCGGCCGCGTCGATCGACCGGTCCACGTGCGATTCGGCGGCGAAGTGCACGACCTGGTCGGCGTCCGCCATCAGCTTGTCGACCAGGCCGGCGTCGCGGATGTCGCCGTGCACGAAGTCGAGGCGTGGGTGGCCGACGGGCAGGTTGGTCAGCGTGCCGGCGTAGGTGAGCTTGTCGAGCACCGTGATCCGGGGCGCCTGCGGGGCGTCGGCGGCGAGCAGCGCGCGCACGTATGCGGAGCCTATGAACCCGGCGGCGCCGGTGACGAGGAGATTCATGAACGGATCTGCACCTTGCTGTGGTCTCCGAGGACGAGGCGGTGGGCACTGGGCACCTTGGCCGTCGGGGTCACCTCGACATGCCGGCCGATCAGCGAGGACTCGATCCGGCCCACCCCGTCGATGGACGAGTCCCGCAGCACGATGGAGAACTCCAGTTCGCTGCCGGTGATCCGGCAGTTCTCCGCGACGGAGGTGAAGGGCCCGACGTAGGAGTCGCGGACGACGGTCCCGGCCCCGATGACGGCGGGGCCGACGATCCGCGAGTTGAGTATGCGCGCGCCCCGCTCGACCACCACCCGGCCGACGGTCTCGGACCGCTCGTCCACCTCGCCGTCGATGCGCCGCTGCACGGACTCCAGGACGGTCCGGTTGACCTCCAGCATGTCGCCGACGTTGCCGGTGTCCTTCCAGTAGCCCTCGACGAGTGTGGAGCGCACGTCGGCGTCGGCGTCGATGAGGTGCTGGATGGCGTCGGTGATCTCCAACTCGCCGCGCCAGGACGGCTGCACGGCGCGTACGGCCTCGTGGACGGCGGGGGTGAACAGATAGACGCCGACCAGCGCCAGGTCGCTCTTGGGCTGCCGCGGCTTCTCTTCGAGGCCCACCACCCTGCCGGACGCGTCGAGTTCGGCGACGCCGAAGGAGCGCGGGTCGGGGACGTGGGTGAGCAGGATCTGGGCGTCGGGGCGGCACACCCGGAACTCCTCGACGAGGTCGCTGATGCCGCCGACCACGAAGTTGTCGCCGAGATACATCACGAAGTCGTCGTCCCCGAGGAAGTCCCGCGCGATCAGCACCGCGTGGGCCAGTCCCAGGGGCCGCTCCTGGGGTATGTACGTCACCTTCAGGCCGAACGCCGAGCCGTCGCCGACCGCCGCCTCGATCTCGGCGGCGGTGTCGCCGACGATCATCCCGACCTCGGTGATCCCGGCCGCCGCGATGGACTCGAGACCGTAGAACAGCACGGGTTTGTTGGCCACCGGCACGAGCTGTTTCGCCGATGTGTGCGTGATCGGACGCAGCCGTGTACCGGCGCCGCCGGAGAGCACGAGTGCCTTCATCTGCCACACCCTATAGGCGATCGTCCGGATCGGACCTTCGTTTGTCTTGCCGGCCGGTTACGACGGTACGTCCTCGGCGCTACCGGAACCTTGCCGGGGGGTGGAATCCGGCTGGGCGCAGGGTTGCCGTCACCGGGGCGACGGTGTCAGGTCCCCTCCGGTTCGATCGCGTCCCGCTGCACCTCGGCCTCGACGTCGGTCAGGGACCGGCCCTCGTCGCGGGCGTACTCCCTCAGCGCGGTCTGCAGGTCCCGGGCCAGGTCCCGCCAGGCCCGTACGGCGGTCTCGTAGGTGTCGGCCTGGGTGGCGGTCAACTGGGCCTCGGCCGGGGGTCCGTAGGCTTCCCGCAGCTCCTGTACCTGGGCGTGGGCGGCGTCGGCCGCGCGCTGTTTGGCGACGAGTTCTTCGAAGGTGTGCGACACGGCATGGACCCTAGGCACGGCGTGCGCGCCGTGCCACCGCGACCTGCCGGGCGGGCCGGGCACCGGTACCCGTGTGGCGGTCAGCCGCCGAGCGTCAGCTCGGCCCACACCTGTTTGCCGCCGCCCGCCGGTACCGTCCCCCACGCCGCCGACATGGCCTCCACCAGCAGGATGCCCCGGCCGCCCGTGGCCTCCCAGCCGAGGCTGGTGGGTTTGACGGGGGTGCGGGGCGAGACGTCGGCGACGGCGACGCGGAAGCGGTGGTTGACCAGCGTGAGGTCGAGGCGTACCTGGCCGTCGGTGTGCACGAGCGCGTTGGTGACCAGTTCGGAGACGACGAGGAGCACGGCGTCCCCGGTGTCGGCGGGCACTCCCCAGGAACGCAGGGTGCGCCGGGTGAAGCGGCGGGCGTGCCGCACCGCCTCGGGCACCCGCCACACGGTCCAGCTCTCCCGTCGCGGGCGTACGGCCATCCCGTCGTAGCGCAGGAGCAGCAGCGCCACGTCGTCGCCGCGGTGGGCGCCGCGGAGCAGGGCGTCGGCGACCTGCCCCAGGTGGGCCGGGTCGGCGGCGGCCAGCTCGCGGGCGAGCCGGTTCAGGCCCGCGTCGACGTCCTCCTCGGCGGACTCGACCAGGCCGTCGGTGGTCAGCGCGAGCAGGGTGCCGGGCCGCAGCCGCAGCTGGGTCATCGGGAAGTCGGCCTGGGGCAGCACGCCGAGCGGGGGTCCGCCCGCCGCCTCCACGACCTGGGTGCCGGCGTCCGGGTGGCGCAGCACGGGGGGCAGGTGACCGGCCCGTACGCACCAGGCCGAGCCCTCCTCCATGTCGACGTCGACATAGGCGCAGGTGGCGAAGAGGTCCGTCTCCATCTCCATCAGGAGCCGGTTGGCGTGCGAGACGACCACGTCGGGCGGGTGGCCCTCGGCGGCGTAGGCGCGCAGCGCGGTGCGCATCTGCCCCATGAGGGTGGCGGCGCCCGCGTTGTGGCCCTGGACGTCGCCGATGACGAGGGCGACGTGGTTGTCGGGCAGCGGGATCACGTCGTACCAGTCGCCGCCGACCTCCAGGCCCGCGGTGGTCGGCAGATAGCGGGCGACGGCGACCCCGCCGGGCAGCCGGGGCAGCCGGCGCGGCAGCAGGGCGCGTTGCAGCATGCCGACCAGCTCGTGCTCGGCGTCGAAGGCGCGGGCGCGCATCAGGGCCTGCCCGGCCAGGCCCGCGGAGGCGGTGAGCAGGGCGCGCTCGTCGGGGCCGAAGTCGTGGGGGCGGTCCCAGCCGATCAGGCAGGCGCCGGCGGTGCGGCCGGCGGCGGACAGCGGCAGCACGGCAAGGCCGCCGGGCCCGACGCCGGCGAGTGCGGGCTCCAGGGCGGTGCCCGCCGGCCAGATCCGGGCGCGGCCCTCGCTGAGGGCCGCGGCGAGGGTGGGCATGGAGCGCACCGGGGCGTCGGGCCACTCGCTGCGCCACTCGCTGCGCCACAGCTCGGGCCAGGCCGCGGGTTCGGGCGGGTCGAGGACGATGACCACGAGCCGGTCGTTCTCCAGCTCGGCGAGGGCGATCCGGTCGGCCTTGAGCGGTCCGCGCAGGGCGGCCACCACGGCCTGGCTGACGTCCTTGACGGTGCCCGCGATGGCGAGGGACGCGGCAAGACGCTGCACACGGGCCACATCGGTGACGTCGGAGCGGACTGTGGAGGCATCCGCCACGGTGCCGACGAGCCGGGCCGGGCGGCGGTCGCCGCCGGGCAGCAGCCGGCCGCGCAGCCGCAGCCACTTCGGCGGGCCTGAGGGCTGCACGACGCGGAACTCCAGCTCGCGTTCGCCGACCGACATGTGGTCGGCCTCGACGACGGACATGAGCGAGGGCAGGTCCTCGGGCACGGTCAGGCCGAGCAGCGTCTCCACCTTGCCGTCGAACGTGCCCCGGGCGATGCGGAACAGCTCCAGGATCCGCTCGCCGACCTCGATCCGGCCGGTGTCCATGGCCAGGCTGAACGCGTCGGCGGGCAGTTCGCCGGACTCCTCGGGCCGGGCCGCCTCGGGCAGCGGGACCGCGCCGGCGACCAGGGCGAGGACGGCGCGGTCCGCGCCGTCGAAGCCGTGGGGGTTCTCGGTCGCGGCGAGCAGCACGCCGTCGCCGTGCACCGGGAGTGCGGCCACCCAGAAGTCCGGTGACGGGGTGCGCCGCGCCCCGGGCGAGCCGGCCAGTTCCTCGGGTCCGAGCCAGCGCGGCTGCCCGGTGCGGTGTGCCTCGGCGGCCGGGGAGCGGCCGGAGACGGGATAGCTGTCGCGCAGTCCGTACAGGGTGCGCGGCAGTCCCGCCGACTCGGTGAGGCAGAGCAGGGTGCCGTCGTCACCGAGGGTGTACAGGCCGGCGAAGGCCGCGCCGGCGAGGACGAGGGCCTGTTCGAGGACGCGGCGGGGCCGGTCGGCGGTCCTGGGGTCGGCGGCGAGCGCTTCGAGGGCGGCTTCGGCACGCTCCGTCCTCGTTCCGCGCACCGCAGCGCCCTCACTGACCACGTCCGCCATTACAGCGCTTATGGGAGGTCTGCGCAGCCCCTGCGACCGTCCCGTGGAGCCACGGACCGGCCGTCCACCGGGCCCTACGGCGCAATCCGCGAGCGCCCGCGGGGGCGACACCGCGCGTTTGTGCCAGGTTGACGGCCCCTGCCTCACACACAGTCACCGCCCCACCCGGCCGGCCCCGCACGGACGGCGCCCCGCCGTGACGGGCGGCACCGAAGGAAAGGCGACCAGCCGGGATCGACGGCACCGCGCGGACGACGACCAGCGGGGACGGACCGCGCCCCACGGACGGTGACCGGCCGGGGCGGACGGTGGTCCGGCGGGATGGGCGGCGCCGTGAGGGCGGTGGCCGGCCGAGGGGACGGCGGTGCCGGAGGTGTGGCCGGCACCGCTGAGGCGCCACGCGGAGGGCCGGCGACCCCGGCAGACGCCGCACCGGCCTCCGCCGCCGGGCCCGGCGGCGGACAGGGGCATGCAGGGGCCCTCGGCGCGGCGCTCCCGCGCACCCCCATATCGCCCGCCTCCCTCACCCCAGTCGCCGTCGCCGTACGCCGTCGCCGTCAGGCCCGGCGGTCACCGTCCCGCCCCAAGCGCCCGCCGCCCCTCGGCCGACGGGGTGGCCGGTGGTTTCACCGGCCCGGGGGCCGGCCGTGGGTGGCGTTCGCCGTGCGGGGGGCGGCGCCGCGAGGGAGTCTTGTGGCCTGGGATGCGCGGCGCGCCGCGTGAGGAGGTGGTCGCCGTGTCCGACGGGCGGACGCCCCCGCCGACCGCGGCCGACGCGCGGTCCGGCCGGCCGCTGCTGTCGCTGTCCCTGGCGGCGATGATGGAGCAGGTCGACGCGCACGCCGGCGCGGTCTATCTGCTGGCTCCGGACGAGCCCGTGCTGGAGATGGCGGTGATGGCGGGGCTGCCGCGGGCGTTCGCGGCGCCGTGGGAGCGGATCGGGCTGAGCGCGCCGGTCCCGGTGTCCGAGGCGGTCCGCGAGCGCCGGCTGGTCTGGGTGGGCGGCGAGGAGGACATGGCACGCCGCTACCCGCGGATCTCGGTTGTCCTCCCCTACCCCTTCGCGCTGGCCGCGCTGCCCCTGGCCACCGCGGGCGCCGCCTACGGCGCGGTGTACGTGACCTGGCCGGCGACGCATCCGCCGGAGCTGTCCGACCGGGAGCGCGACCATCTCACGCGGGCCTGCCATCTGCTCGCGGCACGCCTGGAACGGGCCGCGCGGGAGCGGCGCGCCACACGGCACGAGCCGGACCTGCCGGCGGCCCCGGCGCCGGACCTGGCGGGCACGCCGGGAACCGTCGAGGCGGCCCGGATGGTGGCCCGGCTGCCGTACGGGCTGGTGTCGCTGGATCTGCACGGCCGGGTGGGCTTCGCCAACGCCGCGGCGGCCGAACTGCTCGGCGCCGCCGCCGAGGACCTGCTGGGCACCCATCTGTGGGCCTCGGTGCCCTGGCTGAACGACCCCGTCTACGAGGACCGTTACCGGGCGGCGCTGATCAGCCAGCGCACCACCTCGTTCGTGGCGCTGCGCCCGCCGGGCGACTGGCTGTCCTTCCGGCTGTACCCGAGCACGAGCGGGCTGAGCGTGCGCATCGGCAGGGCCCGCGCGGCGGCGGAGCTGGCGCAGCACGCGCCGCGCGCCGAGAGCGTCCCGGCTGGTCACGATCTCGCAGGTGCTGAGCCTCACGGGTGCGCTGACCGAGGCGGTGGGCGTGCAGGACGTGGTGCAGCTCGTCGCGCACGAGATCTGCCCGGCCGTGGGCAGTCAGGCCCTCGTCCTGCTGGGCTCCCAGGCCGGGCGGCTGCATGTGCTGGGGCACCGCGGGTACGCGGACACGCGGGTCGCCGAGCGGTTCGACGGCCTGCCGCTTGCCGAACGCACGCCCGAAACGCATGTCCTCAGGAGCGGGGTGCCGGCCTTCTTCGAGTCGCGGCAGCAGCTGGAGCACCTGTATCCGAACCGGCGCGCGGCCCCGGACGGCTTCGCTGCCTGGGCCCATCTGCCGCTGATCGCGTCGGGGCGGCCGGTGGGCACCTGTGTGCTCGCCTACGCGCAGCCGCACGCCTTCCCCGCGGACGAGCGGGCCGTGCTGACCAGCCTGGGCGGGCTGATCGCGCAGGCCCTGGAGCGGGCCAGGCTCTACGACGCCAAGAACCAGCTGGCGCACGGGCTTCAGGCGGCCCTGCTGCCGCACTCGCTGGTCCGGCTGCCCGGCATCGAGGCGGCGGCCCGCTATCTTCCGGCCACGCAGGGCATGGAGATCGGCGGCGACTTCTACGACCTGGTGCCGACCCGGCCGTTCGCGGCGGCGGTGATCGGGGACGTCCAGGGCCACAATGTGACCGCGGCCGGGCTGATGGGGCAGATCCGTACCGGGGTGCGGGCGTTCACGACCGGGGGTCAGTCGCCCGAGGAGGTCATGAGCAGCACCAACCGGCTGCTGATCGACCTGGGGGCCGAGCTGTTCGCGAGCTGTCTGTATCTGCGGCTGGACCCGACGCGCGGGCGGGCCGTGATGGCGCGGGCGGGGCATCCGCCGCCGCTGCTGAGACGGCCGGACGGCCGGGTGCGGGTCCTGGACCTGGCGGGCGGCCCGCTGCTGGGCATCGACGCTGCGGCGACATATCCGACCACGGAGGTCGGGCTCGCTCCCGGCACGCTGCTGGCCCTGTACACGGACGGCCTGATCGAGTCGCCCGGCATCGACATCGAGGACGCGCTGGCCGATCTGGGCGAACTGCTGGCCACGGCGGGCGACCAGCCGCTGGAGTACCTGGCCGACGAGGTCGTGCGGCACAGCGTGGCGGCGCGCGAGCGGGCCGACGACGTGGCGGTGCTGCTGCTGCGGGCGCGGGCGGACGGCTGAGCCGCGGCCGGCGCGCGACGCGGCCCGGCCCTCCCGCCGGAGGGCCGGGCCGTCCACTGTCGGCCGGAACCGCGGGTGAGGCCGATCAGTGGGTCCTGGAGCGGGACGCCCCGGCGTGCGCCCCGGTGCCGGTCTGATCACCGGTGCCGGACTGATCACCGGTGCCGGCGCCGGACTGGTCACCGGTGCCATTGCCGGACTGGTCGCCGGTACCGGACTGGCCGCCGTCCATCGGGCCGCCCGCGCCGGACGGGTCCTGTGCGGACGCGGACGGGTCGGCGGCCCCGCCGACCCCGTCGCCGCCCGCCTGGTCGCCGCCGCCCGCCTGGTCGCCGCCGCCGTTCTGGTCGCCCGCGCCGCCGGCGCCGAGGGTGGCGCCGGTCGCCTGGAGGGCGGTGGTCACCGGCTGGAAGAAGGTCTCGCCGCCGCTGGTGCAGTCGCCGCTGCCGCCGGAGGTGAGGCCGAGCGCGCTGCCGTCCTGGGTGAACAGCGGTCCGCCGCTGTCGCCGGGTTCGGCGCACACGTCCGTCTGGATCAGCCCGGTGACGGTGTCCACGCCACTCGGGTCGGTCTCGCTCTGGAAGTTCACGGTCGCGTCGAGCCCCGTGACCGTGCCGTCGTGCAGACCGGTCGTCGAGCCCATCCGGAGCACCGCCTGGCCGACGGTGGCCTCGGCGGCCTGGGCGATCTGCACGCTCTGCCCGCCTGAGACATTGACCTCGCTGGGCGCCTGCGTGGTGGCGTCGTCGTAGGTGACCAGGGAGAAGTCGCCCTCGCCCGGGAAGGTCGCCTGGTCCACGGTGGCGATCGGCTGACCGGTCTCGGAGTCGGACCAGTTCTCGGCGGCGACCCCGCAGTGACCGGCCGTCAGGAAGGCGGGGCTGCCGTCGGAGGCGGTGACGTTGAAACCCAGCGAGCAGCGGACGGTGCCGCCCTGCACCTGGGAGAAGACGGCGTCGCCGCCCGCGACGAAGGTCTTGAAGGTGCCCGCGGACTTCTTGATGGTCGCCATGCCGGAACCGAGGCCCTGGACGGTCGACTCCAGCCTGTCCCAGCGGGCGCCGGTGACCGTGCTGTCGGCGGTGACCAGGATCCGGTTGGTCCGCGGGTCGACGGCCCATGAGGTGCCGGGGATGGTCGCCTCGGTCCGCAACGTCCGCGCGGCGGACTGCAGTTCGGCCGTGCTGTTGTCGACCCTGCGGACGACCGCGCCGGCCTGCTCCGCGCGGAGCGTCGCGTTCTCGTCGCCGCCGGCCACGTTGACGACGAGTTGCCGGCTGCCGCTGTCGTAGTAGGAGCCGGCGAAGGCGTCGCCGAGCAGGCCGCGCACCTGCGCGGCGAGATCCGAGGCGTCGTTCGCCCTCAGGGTCCTGGGGGCCGCGCCGGCCGCCTCCTCGTCCTGGGACGCGTTGGCGTTGGGCAGCAGGAGGGCCGCGGCCCCGAGCGCCGCTACACCGCCCACCGCGATCGCGGCCTTGCGCTTCGGAATTCGCTTGTGACTCAACCTTCTCGACCTCCTGGGGACGGGGTCTGTGCCGCTGTCGGGCAGTGGATCGGGGGCGCGCCTGGCTGGCCCTAGGTACGGACGGGTCGCGCGGGGCGTTCAATCACGTCCGCCAACTCGCCCTGCGCACAGGCGAATCGGCCATGCGGTACGTGCCGCGGGGGCCGCCGGGCAGTCGGCCTTCGAGGCGCGTGCTGCGGTACGGCGGTGGCTGCCGTGGGCCGGTGCGGTGTGCGCCGGTCGGGTGCTGGTCGGCGGGGCCGTGGTGGGGCTGGGCGTGGCCGGGGCGCTGTGGCGGTGGCGGCGCCGGCAGAGGGCCGCGGCCGGGGCGGGGGAGGCCGATGCCGCCGAGGTCGCTCGCCAACTGCCGCTCGCCGCGGACCTCCTGGCGGCGTGCGTCGCGGCCGGTGCCGGCCCGGTGATCGCCGCTCAGGCCGTCGGCGAGGCCCTGGCGGGACCCGTCGGGGAAGGGCTCGCGCGGGGTGCGGCGGAGGTGCGGCTGGGCGGTGAACGGGCCGATGCCTGGCGGCGGTTGGCGGCCCTGCCGGGCGCCCGGCCGCTGGCCCGGCTGCTGGAGCGGGCCGACGAGTCCGGGCTGCCCGCGGCGGGGCCCGTCGCCCGGCCGGCCACGGACGCCCGCGCGCAGTGGACACGCACGCGGGCCCGGGAACAATCCCCTATGACGATGACCACCGCCGAAGCCGGCACGTCCGCCGCGCCGGCCTCGCTCCCCGGGTGTTCGGTCCCGGGCCGTCCGTCGGGGCGCTCGGCGAGGACCGTGCCGGGCCGTCCGCCCCGGTCGGGGCGGACGGCCCGGATGGGCGGCGGACGGTCGGGGCAACCGACGCCCTGCCGGCGGGCGGTGACGGGTTCGGATGTCCTGATCCAGGCAGTTCCCTTGACACGCTCCGCACTCACTTGATCACTGCGCGTTTCGAACGGGTGGCGGAATCACCGGTTCAGGGAATCTGCACATCGATTGCCCAAGCGGGTCACGGGAACCGGCGGATCTGCACAACCGCGCGCCCCCTCCCATGTCTTTGGCGCGGAGTGCCGGAATCCGCGCGGTGGTGGCAAGCGTTCGGGTGCACCGATGCCGTGCCGCATGTGAAGGAGTCGCCGACAAGCCGTGCGCACACCTGCACCGCACAGGCCCCGGTGGTTCCCAAGTGCCCAGGTGAGGGCGGTGAGTGATTGGAAGGGCGAGCCGCGTGCGTGCTTTGATCCAACGCACCGCGGGGCCTTGCGGGGTTCCCGGAGACGGGCGCCCGGCGCCCGCGGCCCGCGGCCGTCCCCAGAGGGGGCCGCTCTCCCCCTTGTGAATATCCATATGAAGGGAAGTTCCGACATGAACTCCACCCCCCAGGTCGAGACCGCCGAGATCTCCGACGCCGAGCTGGACAACGTCTCCGGCGGCCTCTCCCTGAACGCCGTCGGCACCGTCACCGGCCTGGTGGACGGCGTCGCCCCGGTCTCCGGCCTGGTCAACACCGCCGTGGGCACCGTCGAGGGTGTCACCGGTCTGAACACCCAGCCGGTCACCAGCCTGGTCGCCGGTCTCTGACCGCACCTCGTTGCCGCCGGGTCCCGGAGCCGTCCGACGGCTCCGGGACCCTCCGGCGTTGCGCCGTCCGCCGTGACCACATCACCTCGCAGGTGAGGGAAGTTCCGTGCAGTTCCGCCAACAGGCCCTCGCCAAGCTCCAGTCACCGGAGGAGCTGGACCTTCCGGTGCGCCTCGCCCGCCCGCAGGGCTGGCTCGCGCTGTC
Organism: Streptomyces sp. NPDC102462; assembly: GCF_044765425.1. Taxonomy (NCBI): domain Bacteria; kingdom Bacillati; phylum Actinomycetota; class Actinomycetes; order Kitasatosporales; family Streptomycetaceae; genus Streptomyces; species Streptomyces sp. NPDC102462. Next base: position 30,979 of record NZ_JBIWKB010000060.1, read on the forward strand.
CGTCACGCTCGTCGTGCTGGCGGCAGCCGCCGTGTGGGCGGTGACCGGTTCGGTCGCCTCCACGGTCGGCGCACCCGCCGTCCTCACGCACGGGCAGGGCAGTTACCTCCTGCAGAGCCCGGTCGCGGGACAGGTCACCGCCGTTCTCGCCCGGCAGGGCGAGCGGCTGCCCGCCGACGCGCCCGTGCTGAAGGTCCGCACGGCCAAGGGCGACTCCGTCGTGCGCACGGTCGCCCCCGGCCGGGTCACCGCGCTGTCCGCCACCATCGGCCAGATCATCGGCACCGGCGCGAACATCGCCGCCGTGGAGAAGGTCGCCCACGCCTCGGACCCGCTGTACGCGACGGTGTACGTGCCCGCCGAGAACGCCGCCGCCATCCCCGCGCACGCCCCCGTCGACCTGACCGTGTCGTCGGTGCCCACGCAGGTGTACGGGGTGCTGCGCGGCCATGTGAAGTCGGTGGACCGCACCGCCCAGTCCGCGCAGTCGATCGCGGCGTTCCTCGGCGACAGCCAGCTGGGCGAGCAGTTCACCCGAGCGGGCCGCCCGGTGGCCGTCCTGGTCGCGCTCGACAAGTCGGCGACGAAGAGCGGCTTCCGGTGGTCCACGGCCGGCGGGCCGCCGTTCGGGCTCGATTCCATGACCCTCGCCTCCGCCTCGGTCAAGCTGGCCGACCAGCGTCCCGTCGATTGGCTGCTGCCGTGAGCACGACAGAGAAGACCCGTGACCGCCGACGCGCCGGTTCGGCGAAGCGTCCGGTGCCCAGGCCCCGCGGCGGCACGGTCCGCACCCCTACGGTGCTCCAGATGGAGGCCGTCGAATGCGGCGCCGCCTGTCTCGCGATGGTCCTCGGCCACTACGGCCGGCATGTGCCGTTGGAGGAGCTGCGCATCGCCTGCGGTGTCTCGCGCGACGGCTCCCGCGCCTCCAACCTGCTGAAGGCGGCCCGCAGTTACGGCCTGACGGCCAAGGGCATGCAGATGGACCTGGCCGCGCTCGCCCAGGTCGCGGCACCGGCCGTGCTGTTCTGGGAGTTCAACCACTACGTCGTCTACGACGGCATGGGCCGCCGCTTCGGCCGGCGCGGGGTGTACATCAACGACCCCGGCAAGGGCCGCCGGTTCGTGCCCATGGAGGAGTTCGACGGCAGCTTCACCGGCGTGGTGCTGGTGATGGAACCGGGCGACGGCTTCCGCAGGGGCGGGCGCCGGCCGGGCGTGCTCGGCGCGATGCCGGCCCGGCTGCGCGGCACCGCGGGCACCCTGCCCGCCGCCGTCCTGGCCAGCCTGCTGCTGGTCGCGGTCGGCGCGGCCGTGCCCGCGCTCAGCCGCACCTACATCGACATGTTCCTCATCGGCGGCCAGACCTCGCTGCTCGGCGTGCTGTTCGCCTCGATGGCCACCTGTGTGCTGCTCACCCTGGTGCTGACCTGGCTCCAGCAGGCCAACCTGCTGCACGGCCGGATCATCTCCTCCACTCTGTCCAGCGCCCGCTTCCTGCGCCATCTGCTGCGGCTGCCCGTCACGTTCTTCTCCCAGCGCTCCCCCGCCGACCTGGTGCAGCGGCTGCAGTCCAACGACCAGGTCGCCGAGACCCTGGCCCGCGACCTCGCGGCGGCGGGCGTGGACGCCGTCGTGGTCCTGCTGTACGCGGTGCTGCTCTACACCTACGACCCGCAGCTGACGTTCGTCGGCATCGGTGTGGCGCTGCTCAACGTGGTGGCCATGCGGCTGGTCGTACGGCTGCGGGCGACCCGCACGGCGAAGCTGCGGGCGGACACCGCACGGCTGACCAACACGTCGTACACCGGGTTGCAGCTGATCGAGACGATGAAGGCGACCGGCGGCGAGGACGGCTACTTCCGCAAGTGGGCCGGGCAGCACGCCACCACGCTGGAGGAGCAGCAGCGGCTCGGGGTGCCGAGCGCATGGCTCGGTGTGGTCGCGCCGACGCTCGCCACGTTCAACAGCGCGCTGATCCTGTGGATCGGCGGTCTGCGGGCGGTGGAGGGCCATATCTCGGTCGGTCTGCTGGTGGCGTTCCAGGCGCTGGTGGCCCGCTTCACGGCACCGCTGACCCGGCTGAACGGGGTGGCGGGCCGCATCCAGGACTTCGCGGCCGACGTGGCCCGGCTGAAGGACGTGGAGAACTTCCAGGCCGATCCGCGCTATGCCAGGCCCGGCTCGGGCGACTCGACGCGCCGGCTGCACGGGCATGTCGAGCTGGAGAACGTGACGTTCGGCTACAGCCCGCTGGACAAGCCGCTGCTGGACGGGTTCGACCTGACCGTGGGCCCGGGACAGCAGGTGGCGCTGGTGGGCGGCTCGGGCAGCGGCAAGTCCACCGTCTCCCGGCTGATCTCGGGCCTGTACGCCCCGTGGGACGGGGTGATCCGCATCGACGGCCGCAGGCTGGAGGACATTCCGCGCGGCGCGCTGGCCGCCTCCGTCTCCTTCGTGGACCAGGACGTCTTCCTCTTCGAGGGCTCGGTCCGCGACAACGTGGCCCTGTGGGATCCCTCGATCCCGGACGAGGCCGTGGTGGAGGCGCTGAAGGACGCGGCGCTGTACGACATGGTGCTGCGCCGTCCGGGCGGCATCCACGGCAGGGTCGAGCAGGACGGCCGCAACTTCTCCGGCGGGCAGCGCCAACGCCTTGAGATCGCACGGGCGTTGGTGCGCCGGCCCAGCATCCTGGTGCTGGACGAGGTGACCAGCGCGCTGGACGCGGAGACCGAACTGGTCGTGATGGACAACCTGCGTCGGCGCGGCTGCGCCTGTGTGGTGATCGCGCACCGGCTGAGCACGGTCCGCGACAGCGACGAGATCGTGGTGCTCCAGCACGGCACGGTCGTCGAGCGCGGCCGGCACGAGGAGCTGGTGGCCCGCGGCGGCGCGTATGCGGCTCTGGTCAGGGAGTGCTGAGATGACGACGGTTCAGGAGGGGTACGACGGCGATGTCGTCCTCGGCGCGCTCGGCTCGCTGGGCACGCGCGTGGACTGCGCCGGCCTCACCCGCGTCGACCTGGACGGCCCGCAGGTGCTGTGGCTGGTCGCGGCCGGCGCCCTGGACCTGTTCGCGGTGGACGCCGCCCAGCAGGGCCACTGGCACCACCTGGGCCGGCTGGAGGCGGGCGCGCTGCTGCTCGGTCCGGTCACCGGCCCCCAGCACACCCTGGTGGCCCGCCCGGTGCGCGACTGCGTGGTGCACCGCGTCGGCCTGCGCGAGCTGTACCAGCCGGCGCACACCCAGACCTGGTCGTACGACGAGTACGGCACCCCGCAGTACGTTCCGCCCGCCACCAGCCCGCTGGAGTACGCGGTCGCGCTCGGCGTGGGCCGCGGGCTGTCCGTCCTCTTCCAGGCCCCGATGGCCGAGGACCGCTCCCAGGCGCCCGCCGACGACGACGTCTTCTGGATGCAGGTGCCGCCGGGCAGCGTCCAGTACGGCTCGCTCTACGGTGCGGATGCCGCCGCCGATCTGCTGATGGACCCGGCGCTGTGGCAGTCCATGGTGGACCAGCAGTACCGGCTGCTGACCGCACTCGACCGCTGGATCGAGCAGGTGGAGCGCACCCATGAGTCCCGGGCGGCCGCCGGCATCAAGGCCGGTGAGGAGGTCCGCGCCCAGGCCGACCGGACGCTGCTCGCCGCCATCGGCAGGCGCTCGGCGCGCCGCAGCACGGCCGCCGACGCGGATGCCGGGTACGCGGCCTGCAAGCTGGTCGCCGAGGCCGCCGGGATCAGGCTGGCCGAGCCCGCCCGCAGCGGCACCGAGAGCGACCGCCTCGACCCGGTGGAGCGGGTGGCCCTCGCCTCCCGGGTGCGCACCCGGGCCGTGCGGCTCCAGGGGCGCTGGTGGCGGGAGAACGTGGGCCCACTGGTCGGGCACCGGGCGCTGTCCGGGGCACCGGTCGCGCTGCTGTGGCGGCGCGGCGGCTATGTGGCCGTCCATCCCGGCACCGGGCGCGAGACGCCGGTCGAGAAGGCGAACGCCGAGGAGTTCGAGCCGCGCGCGGTGATGTTCTACCGGCCGCTGCCCGACAAGGGTCTCACGCCGCTCGGCCTGCTGCGGTTCAGCCTGCACGGCACCCGCCGCGACCTGCTCGGTCTGCTCCTCGCGGGGCTGGTGACGGTGGCCGTCGGCGCGCTGGTGCCGGTCGCGACCGGCAGGGTGCTCGGCGCGTACGTGCCGAAGGCGCAGACGGATCTGATCGTCCAGGTCTGCCTGGCCGTGATGGTCAGCGGTGTGGTGGCGGCGGCGTTCACGCTGTTGCAGAACCTGTCCATCCTGCGTCTTGAGGGCCGGATCGAGGCCGCGCTGCAACCGGCCGTGTGGGACCGGCTGTTGCGGTTGCCGACCCGGTTCTTCACCCAGCGCTCCACCGGTGAACTGGCCAGCGCCGCGATGGGTGTCAGCGCGGTGCGCCGGCTGCTGGCGGGCGTCGGCCCGGTGGTCGCGCAGTCGGTGACCGTCGGTGCGATGAACCTGGGCCTGCTGTTCTGGTACAGCCCGTCGATGGCGATGGCGGCGCTCGGCATGCTGGTCGTCATCGCGGCCGTGTTCCTCGGGCTCGGGCTGTGGCAGGTGCGCTGGCAGCGGCGGCTGGTGGTGCTCGGCAACAAGCTGAACAACCAGGCGTTCCAGACCCTGCGCGGCCTGCCCAAGCTGCGGGTGGCGGCGGCCGAGAACTACGCGTACGCCGCCTGGGCGGGACAGTTCGCGCGCAGCCGGGAGCTCCAGCAGCGGGTCGGCCGGATCAAGAACCTCACGACGGTGCTGGGCGCGGTCTATCTGCCGGCCTGCACGCTGCTGATGTTCATGCTGCTGGCGGGTCCGGCGAAGGGCACGATGTCGGCGGCGGACTTCCTCACCTTCAACACCTCGGTGACGATGGTGCTCACCTCGGTCACCCAGCTGACCGGCTCCTTCGTCTCGGCGGTGGCCGCGCTGCCGCTGTTCGAGCAGATCAAGCCGGTCTTCGAGGCGAGCCCCGAGGTGCGCTCGGCGAGCACCCGGCCGGGGCCGCTGTCGGGCGCCCTGGAGGCCCGTCGGCTCTCCTTCCGGTACGCCGACGACGGGCCGCTGGTCCTCGACGACGTGTCCTTCGAGGTGCGGCCGGGCGAGTTCGTGGCGATCGTCGGCCCGAGCGGTTGCGGCAAGTCCACCCTGCTGAGGCTGTTGATCGGGTTCGACCGGCCGGTCTCGGGCAGTGTGCTGTACGACGGGCAGGACCTGGCGGCGCTCGACCAGGCGGCGGTGCGCCGGCAGTGCGGGGTGGTCCTCCAGCACGCCCAGCCGTTCACCGGGTCGATCCTGGACGTCATCTGCGGTGCCGAGCCGTACACCCCCGAGGAGGCGATGGCGGCGGCCGAGCTGGCGGGGCTCGCCGAGGACATCAAGCGGATGCCGATGGGCCTGCACACGATCGTCTCCGGTGGCGGCGCGGTCTCCGGCGGTCAGCGGCAGCGGCTGATGATCGCCCAGGCGCTGATCCGGCGCCCGCGCATCCTGTTCTTCGACGAGGCGACAAGCGCCCTGGACAACGACACCCAGCGCACGGTCATCGAGAGCACGCGCAAGCTGAACGCCACGCGGATCGTGATCGCCCACCGGCTGTCGACGGTGCTGGACGCGGACAGGATCGTGGTGCTTGAGGACGGCCGGATCACCCAGCAGGGCCCGCCCGCCGAGCTGCTGGCCGACACCGGGGGGCGGCTGCACGAGCTGGTGCGGCGGCAGCTGGCGTGAGGGGTCACTCCAGTCCGGGCACGGGGGCGCCGGAGGGCAGGCCGGCGGCGAGATAGCCGGCGTAGTACTCCTTCCAGGGGGCGCTCGCGCCGGCGTGCGGCGCGGTGAAGGCCTGGCCGCGGGCCATCGCGTCCAGGGCGGCGAGACACACCTCCCAGCCGGCGCCGTTGCGGGCGGCCGCGTTCCGCTCGCCGAGGACGTTGGTGAGGGTGAACCGGGTGCGCCGGTCGGCGACCTCCTCCAGGTCGAAGCGCAGTTCGTCGCCGCCCCAGTCGAAGGAGAGGTGCCGGGGCGGGTCGACGGCGAGCACCCGGCCGGTGGACTCCGGCATGTGCGGATCGCCGCTGAAGCGGATGGTGCCGCCGGGCCGCTGCTCGATCTCGGCGTGGGACGGGAACCACTGGGCCATTTCCCGGGGCTCGGTCACGAACCGCCAGACGCGGTCGAGCGGGTGGTCGTAGGTGCGGCTGAAGCGGACGGCGGGGCGACCGTCGTCCAGGGTCACATAGGTTCCGGTGAGTTCGACGGACATGGGGATCAGTCCTTCGGGCTGGAGGGTTCCGTGCTGTCGTCCGACGCCTCGCCGGGCCGGCGGCCCAGGGCTCGGACCCCACGCCTCCACGATCTCCCCTGCCGGCCGCGGGCGCTTCGGGAGCGGTGCGACGAGCCACAATGCGAAACGTTGCCGTTTCGCTTACGGTGGTCTAGGCTCGATGTGTACGAAACAGTTTCGTTTACCGGTTCTTTGCCCAAGCCCCGGACGAACATTCCCTGGAGTGCTTCTAGATGTCCCAGAAGACCCTGACCGACGACGCCGTAGCGGGCGCCGCGGCGCCGCCCTCGCCCTCCGCGCGGCGCTGGTGGATCCTCGCGGTCGTCGCCGTCGCGCAGCTGATGGTGGTGCTGGACGCCACGATCGTGAACATCGCGCTGCCGTCCGCACAGGCGGACCTCGGTTTCTCCGACGGCAACCGGCAGTGGATCGTCACCGCCTACGCGCTGGCCTTCGCCTCGCTGCTGCTGCTCGGCGGGCGCATCGCCGACCTGTTCGGCCGCAAGCCGGCCTTCCTCGTCGGGGTCGTCGGCTTCGCCGCCGTCTCCGCGCTCGGCGGCGCCGCGAACGGCTTCGCCATGCTGGTCACCGCGCGCGCCCTGCAGGGTGCCTTCGGCGCGCTGCTCGCGCCCGCCGCGCTGTCGCTGCTCAACACCACGTTCACCGACGCCCGGGAGCGGGCCCGGGCGTTCAGCGTGTACGGCGCCATCGCCGGGGCCGGCGGTGCCGTGGGGCTGCTGCTCGGCGGTCTCCTCACGGACGCGCTCGACTGGCGCTGGACGCTGTACGTCAACGTGGCCATCGCGGTGGTCGCCTTCATCGGCGGCACGCTGCTGCTGACCAACCACCGGGACGCCGCGAACTCCAAGCTCGACGTGCCGGGCACGATCCTGGTCGCCACCGGCCTCTTCGCCGTGGTCTACGGCTTCTCCAACGCCGAGACACACGACTGGGGCTCGCCGCTGACCTGGGGCTTCTTGATCGCGGGCAGTCTGCTGCTGGCCGCGTTCGCCTGGTGGCAGACCCGGGCCGAGCACCCGCTGCTGCCGCTGCGCATCCTGCTCGACCGCGGCCGGGCCGCCTCCTTCCTCTCGGTGCTGATCACCGGCGCGGGCATGTTCGGTGTGTTCCTCTTCCTCACCTACTACCTCCAGCTCAACCTCGGCTTCAGCCCGACGAAGACGGGTGTGGCGTTCCTGCCGATGGTGGGCGCCCTGATGGTGACCGCCCAGCTCGGGACCACGGTGCTGCTGCCCCGGATCGGGCCCAAGGCCGTCATCTCCCTGGGCTTCGCCGTCGCGGCCGTGGGCATGGCCTGGCTGACCGGCATCGGCATCGGCTCCTCCTACGCCTCCACGGTGCTGCCGCAGCTGATCGTGACCGGTGTGGGCCTCGGCCTGGTCATGCCGCCCGCCATGCAGCTGGCCACCGGCGGGGTCGCCGCCGAGGACGCGGGCGTGGCCTCGGCGACCGTCAACGCCATGCAGCAGGTGGGTGGTTCGGTCGGCACGGCCCTGCTGAACACGCTCGCCGCGAGCGCCGCCACGGACTACCTGGCCGGCCGTGACGCCACCAGCAAGGTGGTCCAGGCGCAGGCGACCATCGAGAGCTACACCACCGCGTTCTGGTGGTCGGCGGGCCTGTTCGCCGCGGGCGCGCTCATCGCGCTGGTCCTGTTCCGCCGCGGAGTGCCCCAGCAGGACGCCACGACGGCCCCGGTCGTCCACATGTGACCACCCCCACATGGCAAGGGGGCCCCGGTCCCCAGGGAGACGGCGCCCCCTCGCCGTCGTCCGCCGACACCCCGACACCCTCGCGCGACAGAGGCCGACAGGAACATCCCGCGAGTGGTGCGATCCCGGAAGCGGCGGCCGGCCCCACCCCGGCCGCCGCCCCGGGCGGGAATCACCGATCCGCGCTCGGAGTCCGCGCTCCCCGTGCGCGGGCCCGCTCCGGTGGGCGCGGGGCGGCAATCCCGGTCTCTCAGAACGCGAAGACGCCGGCCCCGTGGGCGTTCTTCACGCACGCGTTGGCGAAGGTGCGCTCGTAGGAGACGCGTCGGCCCTGCCAGACACCCTCGGCCGTGACGACCACCGGGTCGTACTGTCTGGTGCACACCGCCTCCTCACGCCGCGTCAGGGCGTCGAAGTCACCATCGGCGAGCCGCAGTTCGGCGCAGGCCGGGGCCGCGGCCGGGTGGCTACCGGACGGCGCGGGGGCACAGGAGAGGGTGACGGCGCGCTCCGGGGCGGCGAGGGCCGCGCTGTCGCCGCGGCCGACGGTGAGCACCAGGGCCGACGGGGCGTACAGCGACGACGGGGTGGGGCCGGGAGAGGCGACGGCGGCCCCGGTCAGGGTTCCGCAGACGGTGGCGGCCGTGAGGCCGATGGTCGCTGCCCGGCGCGCGGTGTTCCGCATTGTGTGCACCCTTCCGCTCGATTCGACGAGGGTGCCGCCCGGCCCGGTCGGTGCCAGGGCGGCGAGCGCGAGTCTGCCGAGTCCGCCGCCGGAACTCACGTCCGACCCATGACTTTCAGTAACCTTGCGTATTGAATCAGTGGCGGGAAGTGACGGGGCGGCGGCCGTGCGGGCCAGTAACCCGGCGGTCCTTGATCGGCGCCCACCCCCGGCTGGCCGGATTGCGGTGCCCCCGCAAACGTCCTGAAACATTCCGGTTCCGCTCTCGGCGGACCTCCCCACCGGACCCTTGCATGCACGCCCGGGCGGAGTAATCGTCATTACATGATTACGGAAGAGCAGCTGGAGAAACTGCGCGGCTGGTTCGCCGGCCGTGTCCCCGAGGATCTCTTCACGGAACTGGTCGAGGTGACCGCCGACCGCGAGGAGATCACCGTCATCGGACGCATCCACGAACCCCGGCTCGCCGAGGGCACCGCGGACGCCGAGCGGGCGGCGGCCGTCGAGGGCCGCGTCCAGGAGTTCCGGGAACGCACCCGCCAGGCCCGGATGGCGGTGGCCGCCGAGGCCGAGCACCGGTTCGGCAGGAAGGTGTCCTGGGGCGTGGAGTGCGGCGGCCGGCGGGCCCTGTTCACCCATGTCGCCGCGCCGGTGATGACCCGGCTGCGGCAGCCCGAGCGGCAGGTCCTCGACACCCTGATCGCCGCGGGTGTGGCCCGCAGCCGCAGCGACGCCCTCGCCTGGTGCGTACGCCTGGTCCAGCGTCACACCGACGACTGGCTCACCGAACTGCGCGCGTCGCTGGAGCACGTCCAGCGGGTGCGGGCGCAGGGACCGGACACCGAGGAGGTGCACGGCGCGCCCGGCGACGACGCGGACGAGGGATGAGCCGTCCGCGCCGCCCGGCGGCCGGAGCCGAACGGCCACAACCGCCTGAACCCGGCCGTCACCCGGCCGGCGGGGCGTCTACTCCGCGGTGGGCCGGGCCGGGAGTCGGGCCGGGCGGGCCGTGGGGGCGCCGGTGCCGGTGATCGACAGGGAGCCGGGGGTGGCCGGGGGCGGGTCGGTGAGCCAGCGCTGGCCGTCGGACCCGTCACGGACCTTGACGACGAGGTCGGCGGCCGGGCCGGCGGCGCTCGGGGCGAGCGCCAGGGTCTCGTCCCAGCGGGGCAGCAACTCGCCCTGGACCGTGAGGTCGTAGCGCACATCGGTACCCCGGGCGCCGGTGGCCGGGGCGCAGGAGCCGAGGATGACCACGCCGGCGTCCGCGTGCGAGTCCAGGCACAGCCCGGCGTCGGCCGCGCTGCGCAGCAGCCCGTCGTTCTCGTACGTCCACTGCTGGCTCCATGCCGGGGAGCACGCCGCGAGGACGACACCGGCCCCGGCCCGCGGGCTGCCCTTGATGTCGAGGCACAGGTCGGCCGCCGCGTTGCGCAGCCGGGTCTGGCCGAGCGTGCCGGGCCGGGACGGGCCCGAGGAGGCGGGCGGGGAGCCGGCGTCGCGGCCCGGCAGTGTGCCGCGGGCGCCGGACGCGCTGGTGGAGGCGACCGGTTCGGAGCCGTCGCCGCCGTCCGGCCACAGGCCGACCGCGAGCACGCCGGCGAGCAGCCCGACCCCGGCGATGCCGACGCCGGTGAGCAGGGTCCTCGGCGACCGGCTCGCCAGCCGGGCGGCGCGCCGCGCGGGCGCCGGTATCCGGTCCAGCAGGCGGTGCCGCCCGCCCCCGTGCGCCCGTCCGCGGGAGCGCCGGCCCGTGCCGCGGGCTCGTGCGCCGGCCGTGCGCGTGCGCCCGGGGCGTGAGTCGACGTAGCGGCGGGCTCCCCAGCCGAGCGTGGCCTCGGCCAGCAACAGCCCCAAACCGGCCTCGACATGGCCGAGTTGTTCGGCGGCGTGCCGGCAGTGGCGGCACTCCGCGAGATGCCGTCGGACGTCCGGCAGCAGCCCGCCGCCCCGCCGGATCGGCACGTCGAGGAGGCGGTTGTAGAAGCGGCATTCCTTGCTCGGCGCGAGTTCGCGGTGGGCGTTCACGCAGCCTTCCCGGAATTTCTCCCGGGCGTGTTCGAGGGCGACGGTCGCGGAGTCCGCGTCCATGCCGAGCAGGGCGGCGGGAACGGTTATGGGCTCGGCCTCGACCTCGGTGTGCCACAGCAGGCTCTGGGCGAGCGGCGGAAGAGAGCGGAAGGCGCGCTCGGCGAGTGCGCGGTTTTCCGGGGTCAGCGACTTCGCCGCGCGCATGCCACGGCCCCCCGCGGGTTTCCCCAGGTCCGGCAGGGCCGCGGCCATGCGCGGGTCGGCGGACCAGTTCCCGACCGTGTCGCGGACGGCGACCAGCAGCCGGGGCCGCAGCGCGTCGGCGCTCTCGCCCAGTGCGACCAGGTCCAGCACATGGTGGAAGGCGGCGGCGGTGACCAGGTGGGCGAGGCCGCCCCGGGTGGCGAGGCAGATCGCGGCGTAGTCCTGGGCGGGCTGCCAGTGCCGTGCCATCAGCAGCCCGGCGGCTAGGGCGGCCTCCGCGTCCGAGCCGGCGCGCAGCGGGGCGGCGAGGGACTCGTCCGATTCTCCGGGTGCCGCGCCGGGCGGCGGAAACGGAGGACGAGGGGGGTGGGGGGTGAGCACGGAGCGGATTCCTTTGGTGCGTACGGGGTGACCCTGTTGCGTGCGCGCGGGGAGCGGGAATTCACCGGTGTCTCATCCGGTCCCGGTCCGGGTTCCTCGGTGGTGGAATGAGGCCCGGCCGTTTTCCCCCCGCACGGGCCGGTTCACCTTTGCACAACTCCCACACGACCAACAAGGCGCTCGCGCAACATCGGTCGCCTTGAAAGAAGGTCAGAATCCTTGCGGAAAGCCGGTGTTCACCTTGGGCCGCGGTGCGGGAGCGCGCCCCGTGTGAAGCGCGCGCACGCGTCGGCCCGGCGCGCACGCTCCCGCCACGGCCGGCCGGATGGTCCCCTGGGAACCGGCCCTCCTCGAAGGTCTCGCGCGGAACGGCGGCTCTTCCGCGCGAAACCGGCCGCCGACCCCGTTCCTCCCGCCCTCGGTCGGCGGCCCCGGGGCGGGGGGCCGGCGGCCGGGGAGCCGTTCCCCCGCCGCCCCGGTGGCGGGGGGCGCTCCCCCGCGCAGTGGCCGGGCCGCTGTCGCCGGGGCGCTCGACGGCCGCCGTTCCCCGTCCTCCGTCCTCCGCCCGGTGGTTGCGGCGCGCCCGGCCGCCGGGCTCACAGCTGCCAGGAGCGGATCCGGTCGGCCGCGGCGTACACGTCCGCCTTGCCGGACATCAGGTCGCGCGTGAGGTCGACGAGGGCGCCGTACGGCGGGTCGATGCCGACGCCGCTGGCGAACATGTAGGCCACGGCGGTGGCACAGGCGAAGCGGGCGTTGGCCGACGGCAGGGGTCTGAGCAGGGCGAGGGTGTGCAGCAGCGCGGCGGCCCGCCAGGCCGGGTCGGAGTCCACGCCGAGCCGGGGCGGGTCGACGCGGTGCCGGGCCACGGCGGCGACCAGCGCGGAGAAGTCGTTGACCGTGGGCTGGTCGGGGAGCACTTCCTCATGTCGCTGGAGCAGCCAGGGCACGTCGATGTGGAGCACGGGCGGCATCGGTTCAGGCGGCCCGTCCCACACCCTTGGCAGGCGGTTCGTCGTCCGGGAAGGCGGCGGCGAACTCGGCGGCGTGGGCGGCGAAGAAACGGCGGAACGCCTCGGCACCCTCCTTGAGCGCCCGGTGCCGGGCGATGTCGGCCGCCGCCGCCTCGCGCACGAGTGCCTTCATCGACGTACCGCGTTCCTTGGCGATCTGCCGCAGATCCTCTAGCTCGCGTTCGCTGAACTCCACATTCAGAGCTGGCATGCCCTCACGGTACCGCCCGGGGTACTCGCCGGTAAATATCCGCAGGTCACATTGGTTGCTCCACGGTACCCGCGGCGGGTGAGCACCATGTCCGACTTCCGCCGGTGACGCGGCGGTCCGCGCAGCAGACTCGTATCCGTGAGCACGGGGGATCGCACTTGAACACACCAGGACACACCCAAGGCGAAGGAGCGGATCACGATGACGTTGTACACCGTCCACGACAGCCCGCTGGGCGAACTGCTGCTGACCGGCGAGGAGTCGGCCGGCGGCATCGCGCTCACCTCCCTGTCCCTGCCCGGGCAGCGCGGCGCGCCCCCGCTCCGGCCCGGACCGCGCCGCGACGACCGAGCCTTCGCCGCGGCGACCACCCAGCTGGACGCGTACTTCGCGGGCCGGCTCACCCGGTTCGAGCTGCCCTCGGCCGCAGCCGGGAGCGCGTTCCGGCAGCGGGTGTGGCGGGCCCTTGAGGACATCCCGTACGGCACCACGACGACGTACGGCGCGCTGGCCGAGCGGCTGGGCGTGCCACGGACGGAGGTCCGGGCGCTCGCCGCCGCCGTGGGCGCCAACCCGCTGCTGATCGTCCGCCCCTGCCACCGGGTGATCGGCGCCGACGGCTCGATGCGGGGCTATGCGGCCGGGGTCGAGCGCAAGGTGTGGCTGCTCACCCACGAGGGCGCGCTGCGTCCGCTGCCGGTCCACTGAGGCGGCGGCCGTGTTTCCCACCGAGGCCGAGGTCCGCCGCCGCGTGGCGCACACCGACTGGGGCGCGCTCGCCGCGGAGCTGGACGCGCAGGGCAGCGCGGCCACGGCGGCGCTGCTGACGCCCGCCGAGTGCCGCGAGCTGGCCGCCCTGTACGACAGGCCGGAGCTGTTCCGTACCACCGTCGACCTGGCCAGGCACCGGTTCGGCGCCGGCCAGTACCGCTACTTCACCCATGACCTGCCCGCGCCGGTGGCCGCGCTGCGTGCCGCGCTCTATCCGCGTCTGCTGCCGGTCGCCCGCGACCGGGCGGCGCGGCTGGGCCGTCCGGCGCCGTGGCCGGACTCCCTCGTGCGGCACATCACGGCGCACCCCCGGCCACCGGCCGCCTCTCGCAACTGATCACCACCCAGCGGTATCTGACGAGGCGTCATACACTCGGGTCAAGGATCGGAGGGCACCCCCGGCGATGGCGCACGTGGGCCGGAATTCGCTCTTGACGGACCGGGAGTCGCCGATGCGACGGCACCCGGTCGCCGACCGTCCACGGGCCCGAAGCACTACCCTGGAACACAAGTGACGCACCTGCTCACTGTGAGTGTGCGCTGGGAGTGGCGACGATGAGCCCGGTCTATCCGTTCGACGACACGGCGACGGCCCGGGCCGTCATCGGCGACGACGGCACCCTGGTCGAGTGGAACGAGGGCGCCCGCCGGCTGCTCGGCCACCCGGCGGCCGAGGTCGTGGGCCGCCCCGCGGCCCGGCTGCTGGCCGGTGACGGCACCCCGACCGCACCCGCCGGCCCCCGCTGGGACGGGACGGTGGAATTGCGCCACCGGGACGGCCGCGCCGTACCGGTGTGGCTGCTCGCCCACCGCCGGCCGCCGCGCGACGGCCGGCCCGGCGACTGGCTCGTCGTCACCCCGCTCACCGGCGGCGCGCCCGACCCGACCGACGACCTGCTGGCCACCGCCGCGCTGACCCAGTCGCCGTGCGCCGTCGCGGTCTACGACGACCGGCTGCGGCTGCGCCACATGAACGACGCCATGGCCGGGGTACTGGGCCTGTCCCAGGAGCGCGCCCGGGGCCTGCGGCTGTCGGAGATCGGCGGCAAACCGCAGAGCGACGAGCTCGAAGCCGCCCTCCTGGACGTGCTCACCACCGGCCGGGCCCAGGACGTGCACACGCACACCCGCACCGGCGGCGAGAAGCAGGCACACGCCTGGCTGGCCCGGATGGCCCCGGTCACCGACGGCGACGGGCGGGTGCGGGGCGTGTGCCTGGCCGCCCACGACTTCACCGAGATCTTGCAGGCCCGGGAGCGGCTGCAACTCGTCAACGAGGCGAGCATGCGCATCGGCACCACCCTGGACGTCACCCGCACGGCGCAGGAACTCGCGGACGTGTGCGTGCCCGCGCTCGCCGACTTCGTCAGCATCGACCTGCTGGATCCGCGCGGACACGGCAGCGAGCCACCGCGGCGGATCACCGCGCCGGTCACGCTGCGCCGGGTCGCGCACCGCTCGGTGCTGCCCGGCGGCCCCGAGGTGGTCACCCCGGCCGGCCGGGTCGCCGTCTACCCGCAGTCCTCCCCGCAGGCCGGATCGCTCACCTCGGGCCGTACGGTCGTCGGTTCGGTGCCCTCCGAGCGGCTGACCCGGTGGCTGGCCACGGAGTCGGCGCGCGCCAGGCGGGCCCTGGAACACGGCGTGCACTCCGTGATGTCCGTGCCGATCCGGGCCCGCGGCCTGACCCTCGGCGTCGCGGTCCTCAGCCGGCACCGGCGGCACGATCCGTTCACCGCGGACGACGTCCTGCTGGCCGAGGAGGTCACCGCGCGGGCCGCGGTCTGCATCGACAACGCCCGCCGCTACTCCCGCGAGCGCGACACCGCGATCGCCCTGCAGCGCAGCCTGCTGCCCCGGACCCTGCCGCACACCTCCGCGGTGCAGGCCGCCTCCCGTTATCTGCCCGCGGCCCGCGCCGGGGTGGGCGGCGACTGGTTCGACGTGATCCCGCTGTCCGGGATGCGGGTCGCCATGGTCGTCGGCGACGTCGTCGGCCACGGCATCCAGGCGTCGGCCACCATGGGGCGGCTGCGCACCGCCGTGCGCACCCTCGCCGACATCGACCTGGCACCCGACGAACTGCTCACCCACCTCGACGACCTGGTGGTCCGGCTGTCCGAGGAGTCCGGCGATTCGGACGGCGACGTCGGCGCGGTCGGCGCGACCTGCCTGTACGCGGTGTACGACCCGGTCTCGCGCCGCTGCACCGTGGCCCGCGCCGGTCATCCGCCGCCCGTCCTGGTGCCGCCCGGCGGCACCCCCCGGCAGCTGGACCTGCCGGCCGGGCCGCCGCTCGGCCTGGGCGGGCTGCCCTTCGAATCGGCTGACGTGCAGCTGTCCGAGGGCACGGTGCTCGCCCTGTACACGAACGGCCTGATCGACAACCGGGAACGGGAGGCGGGCGCCGGCCAGCGGCTGCTGCTGGAGGCCCTGACCGGCCGCGGGGACTCACTGGACGAGACCTGCGACCGGATCCTGGGCCGGGTGCTCCCGCCGGGCGGCATCCCGGACGACGTGGCCCTGCTGGTGGCGCGCACCCGGGGGCTGCCCGCCTCCCAGGTGGCCTCGTGGGACGTCCCCGCCGACCCGGCCCTGGTGGCGCCGATCCGCAAGGACGCCGTCGACCAGCTGGACGCCTGGGCGCTGAACGGGGTCTCGTTCACCGCGGAACTGGTGGTGAGCGAGCTGGTCACCAACGCCATCCGGTACGGCGCGCACCCCATCCGGCTGCGGCTCATCCACGGCGCGGGGACGCTGATCTGCGAGGTGTCCGACGCGAGTCACACGGCACCGCACCTCCGGCGCGCCAAGACCTGGGACGAGGGCGGCCGGGGACTCCTCCTGGTCGCGCAGCTCACCCAGCGCTGGGGCAGCCGGCACACGATGGAGGGCAAGACGATCTGGGCGGAACTGAGCCTGGCCGAGCCGGAGTGACACCCGGTCGGACACAGCCCAGGACGTCATCCACGGCTCAGGCGGTGAGCCAGGGGCGGATGTGTCTGCGGGCCTTGTGGAGGCGGGACTTGAGGGTGCCGAGGGGGATGCCGACGCGGTCGGCGATCTCGGCGTAGTCCAGCTGGCAGATGTCGCGGTAGACCAGCGGAGCGACCAGGTCGGGGTGCTCGCGTTCCAGCCGTTCCAGCGCCTCCAGCAGGTCCACCCGGGAGCCGGCGATCACGCTGGTGGTGCGCGGGTCGACCTGCGCGGCGGGCTCGATGGTGGCCGGCTGTTCGGCGGCGCGGCGCTTGAGTTCGCGGTACTTCTGCCGGGAGCAGTTGGCGACGACCGTGTACAGCCAGGTGCTGAAGCGGCTGCGGCCCTCGAAGGTGGATATCTTCCGGGCGACCTGAAGGAGCACGTCCTGGGCGGCCTCCTCCGCGTCCTCCCGGCACGGCAGGAAGCGTCCGCAGCGCCGCACGACCTCGGGCCGGACCTCGCTCAGCAGCCGCTCAAGGGCCGCCGGGTCGCCGGCTGCGGCGCGCCGGGCGAGGTCTTCGGTCAGCGCCGGGTCGTGCACGTAAGGGCCCCCTCGAAGTCGATCTCAGGGCAGGCATGATAGTCCCATGCAATCCAGCGAGCGGATCGGCCGCTACCGTCTCGAACGGCGCCTGGGCAGCGGCGCCTTCGGCACGGTGTGGCTCGCCCACGACGACCAGCTGGAGGCGCCCGTCGCGGTGAAGGTCCTCGCCGAGAACTGGTCGCACCGCCTCGACATCCACGACCGGTTCCTGTCCGAGGCCCGGCTGCTGCGCCGGGCCGGCTCCGACCGGGTCGTACAGGTCTACGACATCGGTGAACTGCCCGACGGCAGGCCCTACTTCGTGATGGAGTACGCCGACGGGGGCACCCTCGCCGAACTGCCGGCCGCGGGCCAAGTGCCGGTGGCGCGGGCGCTGCGGCTGACGGCGCAGGCGGCGCGCGCCGCGGCGGCGCTGCACGAGGCGGGGATCGTGCACCGCGACATCAAGCCGAGCAATGTGCTGCTGCGCACCGCGCCGGACGGCAGCAGCCGGGTGCTGCTCGCCGATCTGGGGCTGGCCAAGAGCCTGGCCGAGGCGTCCGGGCTCACCCTGGCCGCCGGCTCGGCCGGGTACCGGCCGCCCGAGCAGGCGGAGCCGGGCACGGGCATCGACGCGCGCGCCGACGTCTACAGCCTCGGCGCGGTCGGCTACGAACTGGTCACCGGCACCGTCCCGGCGGCTCCGGGCAGAGTGGTGCGGCCCGAGCGGCTGCGTGCGGACCTCGACGCGGAGGCGGGGCGGGCCCTGATGCGCGCGCTGGAGCCGGACCGGGAGCGGCGCTGGCCGAGCGCGCGGGCGTTCGCGGAGGAGCTGGACCGGCTGGCCGCGCGGACGCCGGCGCCGCCACCGCGCGGCCGGTCCGCCCGGGTCAGGAAGCGGTTCGGCATGCACGCACTGGCCGGCGCGGCGGCCCTGGCCGCCGCTGTCGCGGCCGTCGCCGTCACGCTGGTGACCCGGCAGTCCGCGCCGGACGCGGTGCGGGTCACGGACGCCACCGGCCGGATCGTGGCCGAGGTGCCGTCCGGCTGGGCCCGCCGGCTGCGTGACTCCGGCTGGAATCCACGGGCGCTCGGCCTGCGGTCCGGGCAGCAGCCGGGGCTGGCCGTCGCCGACGACCTGGACCGGTGGCAGGACCTGACGGCGCCGGTGAACGGCGTGTTCATCGGCCTGAGCGAGCACGGCGGGGTGACGCCCGAGGTAAGCGCCCTCGCACACCCGGGCTGCCACTACGCGGGCAGCCGGGCCTTCACCGACGCACGCTGGCGGGGCCGCACCCGGACCTGGGACGGCTGCGCCGGTGGCGGCTCGATCACGGAGACGGGGCTCGCGGCGGACGGCGGGGCCGGGGGGCAGGTGTACGTGCAGGTCCGCGAGCACGGAAGTCCCGACGCTACGGACGGCATACTCCGCTCACTGCGGGTCACCTGAGCGGACGGCGCCGCATACTCGGCCCGGTATGGGTCGCCTGAGCGGACGGCCCGGCATACCCGGCCCGGTCCTGGTCACCCGTGAGGGCGGCGGGGGAACCGGCGGGCCGGGTAGGAATCCCCGCGGACCGCGAACCTTTTCCGCGGGCCGTGCATCGCAGTGTGATGACGGCGCACGGGGCGCCGCGGGCACGCGTCCGGCGCGCGCCCCGAAGATCCAGGAGTGTGGACAGACATGGCGTACACGTCCCAGACCTCGCACCGGGCGGTCCTCCTCGTGGCCTCCGTGGCCGTGCTGGGCCTGCTGACCGGGTGCGGCGACGGCACCGGAACCCGGAGCGGCCCGCAGCAGGTTTCGGGCACGGCGGCGCCCGCGACCGGCGGCCCGACGACCGGGGACGCCACAGCGGGCGGCACGCCGGCGCGCACGCCGACGGCGGACAGCGGGACCCCGGCCGGTGAGCCCTCCTCGCCGCCCGCCTCGCACGAGGGCGCGAACAGCCCGGCGGCGCCCGCGTCCGGCGGCGGCTCCCGCTGTCACACCTCTGAGCTGAGCGCGTCCGTGGGCCGCAACAACCCGGGCGCGGGCCAGGAGAACTTCCCGATCGTGCTCACCAACACCTCCGCCCGCACCTGCACCGTGCACGGCTACCCGGGCGCCGCCTTCGTGAACGCCTCCGGCGGCCAGCTCGGACCCGACCCCAAGCGCACCTCCGGCACGCCCGCGACGGTGACGCTGAAGCCGGGTCAGAGCGCCTGGGCCGGGCTGACCTTCTCCAACCCGGAGATCAGCGGCGCCCGCACGGCGACGCCCGCCGCGCTGCTGGTCACCCCGCCGGACGAGCGGGACCAGCTGAAGGTGGCGTGGACGGCCGGCGCGGTGCCGGTGTCCGGCAACGCCTCCGCCGTCTCGCTGACGGTTCTCGCCCCCGGAACCGGCGCCTGACCGTCCCCGGGCACGTGGCACCTGCTCTTGGGGGCGCCGGGGCGGGCTCCTCGTGATGGCCGGTCAGCGTCCCGTGTGACCGCCGCCCGAGCCGTATCCGCCTCCGCCGTACCACCCGTCCCAGGAGCAGGTGCCGGGGTACGGGTAGCGGTGGCGGTCTGCGCCGGTGGTGCAGGGGCCGGTGGAGCCGGTGCCGGACGGGGTGGGCCGCGGATCCGGCGGCCTCGTCGGCGATGCCGCCGGGGACGCGGACGGGGCCGGCTCGGCCTCGGGCGGGGGTCCGGCGGTGGCCGTGGGCGACGGCCCGCCGTCGGTGCCCCAGTTGACCACCTGCATCCGCAGTTCGGGCCGCGAGGTGTCGATCACCCAGCGCTGGGCGTCGCCGGCCGAGCGGGTCTTCACGACGAGGGCGCCCGACCCGTCGGTGGCGGCGGGGACGAGGGCCAGGTCCTGGTTCCAGCGGGGCACGAGGGCGCCCTGGAGGGTGAAGTCGTAGCGGACGTTCCTGGTGCGGGGCTGCGCGGCGCCCGCGCACGGCGCCAACCGGACCGAGTAGCCGAGGTGGGAGTCGAGGCACAGGTCGGGGGCGGCGGCGTTGCGCAGCAGTCCGTCGCTCTCGTACGCCCACTGCTGGGACGCGGCCGAGGAACACGGGGCCAGTTCGGCCTCCGCGCCGTCGACGGCCTTCTTGCCGACGATGCCGACACAGCGTCCGGAGGCGACGTGGTGCAGCCTGCCGCGCAGGGTGCCCTGGGCGGTCGCGCTCGCCCCGATCCAGGACGGGTCGGACGACGCGGTGCCCGAGCCGGGTGTCCGGCCGGGCTCCGTACCGGGGCCGGGGGCGGCGTCGTGGCCGGGGCCCAGGACTGACCACAGCACGAACGGCAGCACGACCAGCGTGCTCACGGTCGTCGCGGCCAGGGCGAGATTGCGCCGGCGGACCCGGCGGGCCGCACGCTCGGCCGAACGTGCGGCGCGGGCACGCGGAGCGGACGGCACCGGACGGCCGGAGGCACCGCCGCCGAAGGGGCGGCGGGGTGCGGCGCGGCGCCGCGCCGGCCCACGACCGGCGGCTGCCGCCTCGGTTCCGGCCGCCGCGGATGACGCGGCCGGTGCGTCCGCCGGCGGGCCGAAGGGCTCGCCTCCGGGCGGCCCGGCCTGCGGGGGCGGTGCGGGCCGGTCCCCGGCGGGCTCTTCTGCCGGTCCGACCCGGGAGGCGACGTATTCCCGGGCGCCCCAGCCGAGCACGGCCTCGGCCAGCGCGATACCGAGCAGCCCGTTGAACTGGTTCAGCTGGTCGGCGGTGTCCCGGCAGTGTCCGCAGCCGCCCAGGTGCTGTCCGAGGTCCGGGTCGACGTCGACGCCGGTGCGCCGGTAGGTGACGTCGAGCATCCGGACGTAGCGCAGGCACTCCTCCTGCGGGGCGAGTTCGCGGTGGACCTGTAGGCACTCCTCACGCAGTCGCTCCCGGGCCCGCCGCAGTTCCACGCCGGCGACCCGCTCGTCGAGGCCGAGGAGGGCGACCGGCACCGCGAGCGGTTCCGCCTCGACCTCGGTGTGCCACAGCAGGGCGCGGGCGGTCTGCGGCAGCCGCTGGAACGCCCGGGACAGCAGGCGCCGGTCCCGGGGCGGCAGCAGCCGGGCCGCGGCCCGTTCCCCGGCGGCGGAGCGCAGCGCGGCATGGAGCAGTTCCTGGCGTCCGTCGCCGTCCCACTCGGCCGCGATGCGCCGCACGGTGACCAGCAGTTGGGGGCGCCACGCGGAGGTGCGCGGCCCCACTTGTCTGAGCGATTCGCCGAAGAGCCGGGTGAAGGCGGCCGTGGTGAGCATGCCGGCCGCGCGCGGCCCGTCGGTGCACAGCCGGGCGTAGCCGAACACCGCTTCCCAGTGCCGGTCGAGGAGTTCGCCCACGGGATGCGGTGCGGGCATCGTCCCCGTCCACTTCCGCAGTTCAGCGCTCAACTGCTCGTCCGTGATATCGAACGGCCGAGCGGAAACCGGGGAATTCGGCGGGCCTGCGTCTTTCACGGCTGCATTCCTCCCAGACGCCATGCGGAATAAGTCCGTACCAGGGGACGCGGCATCTCGAACGTCGGCCGTGCGCGGCCTTTTTGAAGGAAAATCAATGGTCCGCAGCGCCGCACGGCACACCTTGGCACAGGGCCTCATGACAGAACAAGGGATTCGAGGTTTTTGGCATTGCCCGGCGGGGCAGGGGGAATTGACGCAAAGTCAGGGCGCGGCATTTTGCCGGTTGCCGCCGGGCGACGGCCGAATTACGTCCCGGTATGCGGTCCGGCCGCGGTGCCCTCGGCAGCCGGTCCGTGCGGCGGCGGCCTCACGCCGCACGGACCCCACCGACCGTCAGTGGCCGCTGATGGCGTGCGGGGCGTAGGGCTGCTCCAGTTCCTCGATCTCCTTGTCGGTCAGCTCCAGTTCCACGGCGGCGACGGCGTCCTGAAGGTGCTGCGGCTTGGCCGCGCCCACGATCGGCGCGGTCACCGTGGCCCGGTGCAGCAGCCAGGCCAGGGCGATCCGGGCCCGCGGCACCTCCCGCTCGGCGGCGATCCGGCCGACGGCCTCGACGATCGAGCGGTCGCTGTCCAGGTAGAGCCGGCTGCCGAAGGCGTCGTTGGCGCTGCGCTCGGTGACGGCGCCCCAGTCGCGGGTGAGCCGGCCGCGGGCGAGCGGGCTCCAGGGCAGCACACCCACGCCCTGGTCCGCGCAGAGCGGCAGCATCTCCCGTTCCTCCTCGCGGTAGATCAGGTTGTAGTGGTTCTGCATGGACACGAACCGGGTCCAGCCGTGCCGGTCCGCCGTGTACTGGGCCTTGGAGAACTCCCACGCGTACATCGAACTGGCCCCGATGTAGCGCACCTTGCCCGCCTTGACCAGGTCGTGCAGCGCCTCCATGGTCTCCTCGACGGGCGTGTCGTGGTCGTAGCGGTGGATCTGGTAAAGGTCGACGTAGTCGGTGCCGAGGCGGGTGAGGCTGTGGTCGATCTCCGACATGATCGCCTTGCGGGACAGCCCGCCCCCGTTGGGTCCGGGCCGCATCCGGCCGTGCACCTTGGTGGCCAGCACGATCTCGTCGCGCCTGGCGAAGTCGCGCAGCGCCCTGCCGACGATCTCCTCGCTGGTGCCGTCGGAGTAGACGTTCGCGGTGTCGAAGAAGTTGATGCCCGACTCCAGCGCCTGGCGGATCAGCGGGCGGGCGGCCTCCTCGCCGAGGGTCCACTCGTGGGCGCCGCGGTCCGGCTCCCCGTAGGTCATGCAGCCCAGACAGATCCGCGACACGTCCAGGCCCGTCGAACCGAGCTTCACGTACTGCATCGTTGCTGCTCCTGCCTTCGGGACGGTTACCTCCTCGGAGCGTACGTGGTCGCCGGCCCCCCGATTTGACGGCGGCGGGGCGCGCGGGCTTTCATCGTGATCACGTGTCCGGCGCCCCGCGCGGGCACGCAGAGGTGCGCCCAGCCGGTGACGGACACGTTCTCGTTCTCAGCCCGGCCGAAGTCGCCAGGACCGCCCCGCGGGTCCGAGGCGGGGCCGTACCCGCGATGGATGGAGCGGTCATGCCCGCGAAGGGTGCACTCCGCGTCGCAGGTTGCGCAACGACCGTCGGCGCGCGGCTCGTGGCCACGGTCGTCACGGCGACCCTGCTGCTGGCCGGCTGCGGATCCTCGGCAGACTCCGACAAGGCCCGGCCCGATTCCGGCCGTGCGTCGTCCGGGGTACGGCTTCCGCCGCGGCACGCCGGCTTCGACTACCAGCTCGGCGGCGCCTATCCGCCCCCGGCCGGCGTCCGCGTCGTCAGCCGTGACCGCACGGACCCGCCCGCGCCCGGCCTGTACAACATCTGCTACGTGAACGCCTTCCAGGCCCAGCCGGACGAGGCCGACGCATGGCCCGCCGACCTGCTGCTGCGGGACGCCCACGGCAAGGTCGTCGTGGACGAGGACTGGGACGAGCCGCTGCTCGACATCGGCACCGCGGCCAAGCGGGAACGGGTGGCCGAGCGGGTGGGCCGCTGGATCGACGGCTGCGCGGACCGGGGGTTCGACGCGGTGGAGCCGGACAACTACGACAGCTACACCCGGTCCGGGAAGCTGCTGACCGCCGAGGACGCAACCGCGTTCATCACCCTGCTGTCCCGGCGCGCGCACGCCCGGAACCTGGCCATCGCGCAGAAGAACACCCTGGAGCTGGCCGACCAGCGACGACGGGCGGGCCTCGACTTCGCGGTCGTGGAGGAGTGCGCCGAGTGGGACGAGTGCGGCGCGTACGCCGACGCCTTCGACGACCGCGTCCTCATCGTCGAGTACACGGACGACGGACTGCGCAAGGCCCTCGCGGGCTTCGGCGACCGCCTCAGCATCGTCCGCCGGGACCTGGCGGTGTCGACGCCGGGCAGCGACGGTTACGTGCGCAAGGTCCGCTGACCCTGGCCCTGCCCGGCGCACGGCCCCGCGGCTGGGTCCTGTCGTCACACTCCCGTCGTTCGCCCGGAGGGCGGGCGGGGGTTTGACGACAGGGTCTAGGACCAATGCCGGTGACTTAGGTGGTGTTCGGTCTGGAGATCGTGAGGACTGCCGTGGTTGGTGGTGGCGCATCGCGGTGCTCGGCTCG
>NZ_JBIWKB010000061.1:0-54480 GCF_044765425.1 Streptomyces sp. NPDC102462
CAGCAGGCGCCGATCGCCTACGAACAGCAGTCAGCTACCCTGACACTTGCCGCATAACGACACGAACAGGTGTCCACTCCTCGGGGACAAGGCCCCTCTTCAGGGCGGCCAGCCCGCGGGCGCGCCGGATCGTCCCCGCGTCCGCTTGCGCATATGCGTCGAAGAAGCGTGAGGCGGCGCCTGCGGGAAGGATGACCCATGCGGCGGCGAGGTCCCATGCCGGATCGCCGGCGAACATGGAACCGAAGTCGATCACGCCCGAGAGCGTCCTGTCCGAGACGACGACGTTGGCCGGATGCAGGTCGCCGTGCACCCAGAGCGGCGGCCCCTCCCACTCGGGCGCCGCGACGGCGGCGTCCCAGACGGACCGGACATCGTCGGCAAGGTCGTCGGGGACGACGGCGTGGAAGAAGTGGTCGAAGCCGTCCGTGCACTTCTTCGGGTGGTCGCCGCGGTCCTCACTGATCGGCGCGTCAGCGGGCGCCTCCACGTGAAGTGCCTTGAGGAAGCCCGCCAGGGTGTCGGCCGCGTGGTCGCCGCGGCTGATCGAGGAGTGGTCCAGCGGCTCGCCGGGAACCCACGTCATCACGGTCCAGTGCTTGGGGAAGCGCGCGGACGGTTCGCCGCACCGCACCGGGGTCGGCACCGGCAGCGGCAGGCGCGGGGCCAGCACCGGCAGCCACCGGCGCTCATTGAGCTGGAGTTCCGGGGTGGGGTCCATGCGTTGCATGCGCACGGCCAACTCGTCCCCGAGGCGCCACATTTGGTTGCCCCAGCCGCCCGGCACCTCGCGGACGGCGAGCCCTGCAAGGTCCGGATGCTGCTCCTGCAGCAGGTCGCGGACCAGGTCTGCGGTGATCTCGATCTCAGCGTCGGTCATGCGAAGCCACAGTACGGGGACAGATGGAGCGGCCACTCGACCTCCGGTGCGACATGTCACCGAGCGCCGGCCACAGGCGCCCTCACCTTGAGTGGCAGTCGGGCCGACCAGGTGTCACCCCACTCGAAAAGTCGCACGCGCGGGCGCGGCCGTACCATGGAGGTCCGCTTACTACAATCGTGTAGACGTTCTGCTGGACGGTGGGTGAAGACGGAGGTGAGGGGCGTTCCCATGGGCGACTCGAAGGACGAACGCCGGCCGGCCGGTGAGCTCGAAGCGAGCGTCATGGCCGCCCTGTGGGCCGCCGGCGGACCGCAGACGCCCGGCCAGGTGCAGCGGAGCCTCGGCGCGGACCTGGCCCGCACCACCGTGACGACGATCCTGTCCCGGCTGCACGAGAAGGGCGTCGTGGACCGGCACCGCCAGGGTCGCGGCTACGCGTACGTGCCGGTCCAGGACGCGCAGGGCCTGACCGCCCGTCGTATGCACACCGAACTCGACCGTGACAGCGACCGGGAGACGGTGCTGGCCCGCTTCGTCGCCCAGCTCAGCCCCGACGACGAGCGCGTCCTGCGCGACCTGCTCGAACCCGGTGAGCGATGACCGCGGCGCTGCTGCTTCCGCTGCTGCTGCCGTTCGCCGTGCCGGCGCTGGCCCGCCGCGCCCTCGACCGGCTCGCGCCCGCCGCGGCGCTCTGGGTGATCACCGTCCCGACGGTCGTCCTCGCGGGCTGTTCCCTGGCCGCGCTCGGCGCGTTCGTCCTGAACGGACTGCTCAGACTGCCCCTCTTCGCCGCGCTCGGCGAGCTGGTCCACCCCCTGCGCACCGCCTCCGACCTCCTCGTCGTGCCGCTCGCCGTGACCTCGGTCGGCGTGCTCGCCGTGTGCGCGTGGACCCTGGCACGCTCCGTGCTGCGCCAGCTGCGCGCCTTCCGGACCGCTCGCACCGAGGCCGCGCACGGGCCCGCCGCGGGCGACCTGTGCGTGGTCGACTCGCCTCGGCCGGACGCCTACGCGCTGCCCGGCAGACCGCACCGCATCGTCGTCACGACCGCCATGCTGCGCAGCCTGGACGCCGCCGAACGCGAGGCGCTGTTCGCCCACGAACGGGCGCACAACGCGGCCGGCCACCACTTCTTCCTGGCCGCCGCCGAACTCGCCGCGCACTGCCACCCCGCGTTGCGCCCGGTCCGCGAGAGCATCCGGCTCGCGGCCGAACGGGCCGCCGACGAGGCCGCGGCCGGCGCCGTCGGCGACCGTCGGCTGACCGCCCGCGCCATCGCCAGGGCCGCCCTCGCCGGCCAGGACGTCCGCTCCGCCCGCCCCGACTTCGCGCCCGCCGCGACGACCGGCCCCGTGCCGCGGCGCGTCCAGGCCCTCCTGTCCGCACCGCACTCCGCGCACCGGGCCGTTCCCTGGATCGCCGTCCTGCTGGCCGCCTGCGCCGCCGTCTCCTGCGTCGCCGCGGGGACCGGGATGATCGACTTCCATCACCGGGTGGAGGTCGCCCAGGGCGAGGGGGGCCGCTGACCCGGCCCCGGCCCGGCCTCCCCGTCCGAGCGGCCCGGGATGACTGGCACCTCTGCCGTTTTACGTATAACCTCGGCGACCGTCCACCCCACCGAGAGGCCCCGATGAGACATATCGCCCTGGTCACCCTCGTCGTCGACGACTACGACGAGGCGATCGGCTTCTACACCCGGGCCCTCGGCTTCCGGCTCGTCGAGGACACCCCACGGCCCGACGGTTCGCGCTGGGTCGTCGTCGCGCCCGGCCCGGAGCAGCACGGCACCGGCCTGCTGCTGGCCCGGGCGAAGGACGCGGAGCAGCGCGCCCGGATCGGGGACCAGACCGGCGGCCGGGTCGGCTTCTTCCTGCACACCGACGACTTCGCCCGCGACCACGCCCGGATGAGCGCCGCCGACGTGACCTTCCTGGAGGAGCCGCGCACCGAGCCGTACGGCACCGTCGCCGTCTTCCAGGACCGGTACGGCAACCGCTGGGACCTGCTCCAGCCCGCCGCCCCGCCCCGCCCGTCGGTACCGCACCACCGGCCAGACGAGACGCCCGCATGACCGCCGGCTACGCCGGCACGGACACCCTGCGCCCGCACCGCGGGGCGCTCACCGAGACGTCGTCCTGCCGGGTCACGCCGCGCCGCCGCGCAGCAGCCCCCGCACATAGGCGGCCTGCCCGATGTGCTGGAGGTCGTCGGACAGGACGCTGACCAGCCGGACCCCCAGGGTGACCGGCGGGTCCCAGCGCTCGTCCACGATCCGTTCGAGGTCCTTGGCGGGCAGCTCGCGCAGCACCCCGAGGGTCTGCTCGTGCACGGCGTCGTAGTACCCGGTCAGCAGATCGGCCGCGTCGACCCGTACCTTGGCGACCTTCGCCGCGCTGTGGCCGTAGCCCGTGTCATGGCGCGGCAGGCCCAGGCCGAAGCGTTTCTCCCAGCCCTGGGCAGACCACACCTGGTCGAGGTCGAAGGCGTCGGCGACATGGTCGTCCTGGACCCGGGTGAGGTGCCAGACCAGCCAGGCGACCGAGTTGGCGTCGGGGGCCGGGCGGGCGTTCAGCTCGTCCGGTCCGAGGCCGTCGAGGACGGCGTGGACTTCTTCCCGGATGCGGCCGTAGCCGTCGATGAGGATGTCCCTGGCATGCATACGTCCACCATCGCGCATCGCCCGCCGTCCTGCGCCCGGAATCCGGCTTCCGTAGTGGCCCGGCCGGCCGCCGCCCCGGCGGACGGCCCGCCGCCTGGGCGAGCGGACCCAACAGCGCGGTGCGGCGGGTGTGTTCCCTCATCGTCCGCGGTGCCGGCCGTGGCGGCGGTACGGAACGGACGGGAGGCCGCGGCGGCGGGCGGCACGGTCAGCAGGGGCGGGCCCCGCCCTGGTGCGCTGCCGGGTCCCCCGTCTCCAGCAGGGTCATCAGCGCCCGGGCCGCGGGGCTGGTGGCCCGCTCCGGCGGCAGCAGCGCGACCGTCTCGTACTCCGCCTCGCCGGTGCCCTTCAGCGGCAGCGCCGTGAGCGCGGGACGCTTGTGGCGGAAGTGGCGGGGCACGGCGGCGATCCCCAGGTCCTCGTCGACCAGGTCGAGGAGGCTGTGCACGTCGTTGACCTCCAGCGACACCGTACGGCGCACCCCGGCCGCGGCGAACACCCGGTCGGTGGTGCGACGCGGCCCCCAATCCGGGTGGAAGTCGACGAACACCTCGCCGCCGACGTCGGCCGAGACCAGCGCCGCCCCGGTCGTGGCCAGCCGGTGCCCGGGATGGCACAGCACGGTCATCGGCTCGCTGGTCAGCGCCACCGAGCGCAACTGGTCCGTGTCGTCCTGGGTGCGGTAGGCGAAGGCCAGGTCGAGCCGGCCGGCCGCGACATCCTCGGCCAGCGCGCCGGAGCCCGCCTGCCGCAGCAGGATCTCCACGTCCGGGTGGCGCCGCCGGAACGCGGCCAGCAGGCCCGCCACATGCACCCCGGCGATGCACTGCTCGGTGCCCAGCGCCAGCGTGCCGCGCAGCACGCCCTGCACGGCGGCGACCGCCTCGTGCGCGGCCCGTACCTGGGCCAGGATCCGTTCCGCCTCGGCCAGCAGCGCGCGCCCCGCCTCGGTCAGCGTCACCCTTCGGGTGGTGCGCACGAACAGCGGCGCCCGCAGCTCGCGCTCCAGCGCCCGTACCGACGCCGACAGACCCGACTGGGAGACCATCAGCCGCTCCGCGGCCCGGGTGAAGTGCTGGTCCTCGGCGACCGCGACGAAGTGCCGGAGATGACGCAGTTCCATGATTGAGAAGCCTAGCCGCTGAATTCCATCGGATTCGCCTGTTGGACCGCTGCCCGCGGGCCGGGCAAGAGTGGGAGCGACCGTGTGCCAACCCCCTCTGGAGTCGCGTTGTACACCGCACACCCCGACCGTTACGCCGACATGCCCCACCGGCGCGCCGGACGCAGCGGCCTGAAGCTCCCCGCCCTGTCCCTCGGCCTGTGGCACAACTTCGGCCCCGACCGTCCGGTGCAGACCCAGCGTGCCATCCTGCGGCGCGCCTTCGACCTCGGCGTCACCCACTTCGACCTGGCGAACAACTACGGTCCGCCGGCCGGCGCCGCCGAGTCGGCCCTCGGGGAGGCGCTGGCGGCGGACTTCCGGCCGTACCGCGACGAACTCGTCATCTCCACCAAGGCCGGCTATCTGATGTGGCCCGGCCCGTACGGCGAGTGGGGCTCGCGCAAGTACCTGCTCTCCTCGCTCGACCAGAGCCTTGCGCGGATGGGCCTGGAGTACGTCGACATCTTCTACTCGCACCGCTTCGACCCTCAGACTCCGCTGGAGGAGACGATGGGCGCGCTGCACTCCGCGGTCCAGCAGGGCAAGGCCCTGTACGTCGGCGTCTCCAACTACTCGGCCGAGCAGACCCGCGAGGCCGCCCGCATCCTGGGCGAGCTGGGCACCCCGCTGCTCATCCACCAGCCGCGGTACTCGATGCTCGACCGCCGTCCCGAGGACGAGGGGCTGCTGGACGCCCTGGACGAGCTGGAGGTCGGCTCGATCGTCTACTCCCCGCTGGAGCAGGGCCTGCTCACCGCCCGTTACCTCGACGGCATCCCCGAGGGCTCACGGGCGGCCGGCGACAGCCCCTTCCTGACGGCCGAAGCGGTGACCGAGGAACTGGTCGGCAAGCTGCGCGCCCTGGACGAGATCGCCAAGGGCCGCGGCCAGACCCTGGCCCAGCTCGCCCTCGCCTGGGCGCTGCGCGGCGGCCGGGTGACCTCCGCGCTCGTCGGCGCGAGCAGCCCGCGGCAGATCGAGGACAGCGTCGCGACCATCCGCAACCTGGACTTCGACGCGGAGGAACTGGCCCGGATCGACGCGATCGTCACCGCGTAGGGACCCGGTGAAGCCGGCGCCCACCCCCGTGCGGCGCCGGCCGGGCCGACGGCTCCGGCACGCGCGGCCCCGACCCGCGACCCCGGCGCTCATCCGCCCCGGCCGGACGAGCGCCCGGTTCACGACTCCACCGTCGCGCGGAGTCGTTCGCGTGGAGTCGAGCCGTCGTACCGGGGGTCCGTCCCGCGGGCGGGCCCGTCAGGACCCGGCGGGCACCCGGTCCAGGAAGCCCAGGACCCGGATGATCCGGTCCTCCTCGTCCAGGGTGACCACATCGGAGCCGGCCACCGGGGCCGAGCCGTCCGCCTCGTTCACCAGCTCCCAGGAGAACCGCGCCGTGTCATGGTGTCCGTCCACGGCGCCCACCGGGCGGAAGACGAAGCCGGGGAACCGCTCCTGCGCCGCCGCGATCACGGCCGCGATCCGCTCGTGCCCCCGGACGTCGGCGAGGGGATCGGTGTAGCCGCCCTCCACGGCCCAGGCCGCGGCGACCGCCTTGGCGCGCGCCTCGGGCTCGGTGGCGTTCCATGCCTCGAAGTAGCGGGCGGCGGCGGCGCGGTGACGTTCGGTGTTCACGGACATGGCGAATCAGCCTCCATCGAGGTCGTCCCTGCTGGTCGGGAGCCGGATCGCCGGTGCGCCGATCCGGTGGGACCACCCTGCCCTTCGTCGCGGGCCGGGTCGATTACCTCTCGGGTCATGACGACGGCGCCGCGCCAGGGAGCGCATTCCGGCCAGGCGCGAGCGCGAATATGACAGGAGAGTGGCCAAAAAGCCATGGTGACAGTGTTTCAGTAGTGAAGATACTCGAAGGTCAGGGGCACTTCACCGCATGCGGGCCGCACGGAAGGCGAGGACCGGCCGGCACGACCAGCGAGGCGACGGGGGAGTGAGCGTGCACGACGAATTCCTGTGCCATGTCACGGCGTACGGGATGTGCGACGGACAGCGCATCGGCGTACCGCTGGGCACCTACCGTGCGCCCACCCTGGCCCTCGCCCTGTGGTGGCTGCGCGACCGGGCCTCCTGGATCGCCGAACGCCTCGATCCGCGGCCCGAGAACCCCAACGTGCCGCCCGGTGCGCTCGTCCCGGTGGCGGACGGCGTGCCCGACGTGCCCGGGCTGCTCCGCGCCTGGTGTGCCGACGACGTCCGACAGGAGCTGGTGGCCGACGAGTTGGCGGGCGGGCGGCTGGTGCGCATCGCCGCGAGCGACGACACCACGGAGTACGAACTGCTCGCCGAGTCCGTCGACGCCCTGCGGATGCAGCGCACCGTCCCGGGGCTCGTCCTGCCCGTCGCCTGACGGGAGCTGCGGAGGCGGCCCGTGCGCGCCCGACCGAGCGGCGCGCACAGGGGCGCATCGGTAGAATTCGGGGCATGGTGGAGCGGCCGGTCGCCCCTTCGGCGCCCGGACCGGTCCCGGAGACCGGCCCGGGCCCCCTGCCGAGGCGTGCGCGCGAGACGCGGCCGGGCCGGTGGCGGGCGGGGTCCCGGTTCCGCGACCGGGCGGCGGCCCGGGCCCGCCGGGGCAGGGACGCGGGCGGTGCGCGATGACCGGCTCCGGCTTCAGGCCCACCCATGTCGTCCCCCGCTCCGGGCTCCCCGCCTGGGAGACGCCCGACCCCACCCGGCCCACGGTGCTCCTCGACCCGTTGCTGCCGGTCCAGCTCGTCGAACGGCGCGGCGACTGGGCGCACATCCGGTGCGCCAACGACTGGATCGCCTGGGTCGACGGCCGTCATCTCCTCGCCCTGCCGCAGGATCCGCCCGACGAGGGCGGCCCGCCCGGCGACACGGCCGATCCGCGCCCGCTGCTCGCCCGCGCCGAACGGGCCCTCGCCGACTACCGGGCGGCCGTCGCGGACCTCGCCGCCGGCGCCCTGGACGGCGAGACCTTCCGTGAGCGCACCCGCGGTCTGCGGATCGGCGTGGTGATCGACGGGGAGTCGATGTGGCTGTACGACGCCGGCCAGGGCAAGTGGCTGTACGGCGACGGCAGACGGCTGAGCACCTACGCCACCGACCGCGACCACCCGGACCACCCGCCGGCCGGCCACGACCCGCCCGGTCCGGCGGCCCCCGACGACGACACATGAGACCCACCGGAACCGGCCGCCGCCCCGCGCGCCTCAGGTCCGGAGCACCATGCTCGCGTGCGGTGCTGTCGCCCGGCCGGTTCGGGACTTTCGCGTTCGCGTGCGGCCCTGTCGCCCGGCCGGTGCGGGTCACCGCGTGTGTGCGCCGCGCTCACGTCCGGTTCCGGTTCGTCGTCGTACCGGTTGGGCCAGCAGTGCGCCGAGGAAGCCGGCGGCCAGCCCCCACAGCGCCGCGATGCCCACCGCAGGACCCAGTTCGGGCCGCAGCAGCAGCTCCCCGGACAGCCCGCCGCCCAGATCGCCGATGCCCAGCACCGACAGGCCGTAGTGCGCCGAGATCCGGCCGACGAGACCGATCATCAACACCGCGGCGGCGAGCGCCACGGCGAAGGACAGCGCGTGCCGCAGCGGGGTGCCGAGCGGCGACCGCACCGCCGTCACGAACGCGGTCGCCGGCACCAGCACGACGGCCGCGACCAGCAGCCACCACGCCCTGCCGTCGTGTTCGGCGAGCGTGCGCAGGTTCAGCGTGGAGACGTCGGGGGTGCGCAGCACCTCGTCCAGGACGTGCGGCAGGGGCAGTCCGAACGGGCCGTCCACCCGGCCGTGCCAGGTGGCACCCAGACCGAGGGTCAGCGCGAGCCAGGCCAGGTTCGGAAGACCCAGCAGGAGCACCGCGAAGGTCTGCGTGGCATGCCCGCGCGTGGCCGCCGTCACCAGCCCGGCCACCGCACCCAGCACGACGTACGCGAGCAGCAGCGCGACGGCGGCGGACGCGGCGGGGCGCGCCGCTTCCTGGAACCGCGCCGGCCGGGCGGGCAGCGGCGGCGCCCGCGACACCAGCAGCGCCAGCAGCAGCACACCGGCCAGCCACAGCAGACCGAACAGCACCGTCAGAGGCACGTTCGTGGTGAACCCCAGCGTCGGCGTCACGCCGAACAGGCCGGTGAGATCGCTGAGCGTGCCGTTGCGGACGTCGACGGCGAAGGTGTGACGGGCGGCCAGGGCGAGGGCGATCAGCGCGAGCAGCCACAGCACCGCGATCCGGGCGGCCCACCCGGCCAGCTGTCCGGCGCCGGAGAGTGTCCGGTGCCGCACCGGACGCAGAAACGCCCGGGCGATCACGAGCACCCCGGTCAGGGTGACCGACAGCGGAAGCACCGCAAGCCCCGCCCGGGTCCGCGCGAACACCCCGGCGTTCCCGGACAGCTCGATGCTGCCGCCGGCCGCCGTCACCACGGTCGCCACGACGACCCGGGGGAACGCGCCGTCCGGTAGCCGCGTGGCCCCGGCCGCCCACAGGCCCAGCGCCGCCACCCCCAGCATGGCGGCAAGCCCCGCCAGCACCGCGGCCACGGCCTGGACCCAGCCGTGGCGGCTCACGGCCCGGTCGGCGACGGTTGTGGGGCGCACACTGCCACGCTAAGCAGCGCATGGGCCGTCCGCCCGCTCAATGGTCCGTCCGCGGGGTGCGCCGTCCGGGCCGGTCCGGCGGGGCCGGGACCCGCCCGGCCCCGGCGGACCGGCCTGCGCCGGGGCTTCCCGGTGGGCCCCGGTCCGACCCCCGGGACCGGATACCCTCCAGGTGTCCCCGAGGTGCCGTCATGGGGTCCGCTGTGCGCGGTGGGCGAACGCGCGACGGGGACTGCGGGGTCCCGCTCGGGGTACGAGCACTGGAGCAGCAGCGACCGGCCAGATCGGCCTCCGAGGAAGACACAGATGTTCGAGCACCTGGACGGGGCAGTGATATCGACTGGTTTCGACGTGCCCGTGGAACCGCTTCGGCGGGCGGCGCACTACACCGGCGAGCCGGGATGCATCGCAGCGGCACGCTCCTTCGCCGCGCTCTTCCTCCAACAGCTCAGGACCGCCTGGCGGGCCACCATCGACGACCGTGCCGACGAGGAACTGCTCCTGGTGGTCAGCGAGTTGGTCACCAACGCCGACCGGCACAGCAACGGCCCGTACATCCTGGAGCTGGAGGGCACCGACGCGGCGGTCACGGTCTCCGTGTACGACAGCAGCGTGGCACTGCCCCGGCGCTACCCGCGCGACCCCGAACGCGTCGGGCGGCACGGCCTGGAGATCGTGCACGCCCTGGCCGCCGAGGTGACCGCCGAACGGGTCCCCGTCGGCAAGCGGGTACGCGCCCTGCTCACCCTGGCCCGCTGAGGCCACGAACCCCCGTGGCGCGGACACGAACCCGCCGGGCCGGGGCGCCGTGCCGGTCCCGGCCCCAGCGGCTCCGGTCCCGGCTTCAGCGGCGCCGCCACATGCCGCAGCGGCGCCACGTGCCGCGGCGGCGCCGCGCTCCGGCCTCAGGCGTAGCCGAGTTCGCCCAGCATGCCCCGGCGCAGCCGGGCGATGACCCGTTTGATCAGGCGTGAGACATGCATCTGCGAGCACCCGAGCCGCTCGCCGATCTCCGCCTGGGTGGCCTCCTCCACGAACCGCAGATGAAGGATCTGCCGGTCGCGTTCGCCGAGGTCGTCGATCAGCGGGGCCAGGGACTGGAAGTCCTCGACCAGCCGCAGCCCCTCTTCCTCGATGCCGATGAAGTCGGCGAGGACCGCCTCGCCGTCCTCCGGGCCGTCACCGGTGAGCGCCGCGTCCAGGGACGCGGAGTTGTACCCGTTGGCGGCCAGCTGGCCCTCGACCACCTCGTCCTCGGAGATGTCCATCAGCGCGGCCAGCTCCGCGGTCGTCGGATCGCGGTCGAGGCGGCTGGACAACTCCTCACGGGCCTTGGCGAGTTCGACCCGCAGCTCCTGCAACCGCCGCGGTACGTGCACCGCCCAGGTGGTGTCGCGGAAGAACCGCTTGATCTCGCCGACGATGTACGGGACCGCGAACGAGGTGAACTCCACCTCACGGGAGAGTTCGAACCGGTCGATCGCCTTGATCAGACCGATCATCCCGGTCTGGACGATGTCCTCCATGTCGTCGCCGCGGCCCCGGAACCGGCCGGCCGCGAACCGCACCAGGGACATGTTCATCTCGATGAGCGTGTTGCGTGCGTACTGGTACTCCGGCGTGCCCTCCTCCAGCTCCGTCAGCCGCTGGAAGAACCGGCGTGACAGTTCCCGCGCGTCACGCGGCGCCACCGACTTCGGATCCTCGATCCCCGGCAGTGGTCCCTCGCCCGCTCCGTCCTCGGCGGTCTTCTCGACGACGACTGCTTCCGACCGGATCCCGGCGGTCTCCATTGCCCTCTCCCCACGAACGTCACGTGCGTTGTCCGGATCCGCGGCGCGTGCGCCGCGACCGCGGTCCAAGTGCCCTGTCGTGCCGGCTCCGGTACCCGTTCGCCGGCGCGCCATTCCTCGTTCGCGACTCGCCTACCCGAGGCCCATCGGGGCATGCGCCCCGTGCGACGGCGTGGCGCAAAATGGGCCCCCGCGCTCCTAGCAGCGCTGCGCCCGCTCGGAGAACTCCTGGGTGCCGCCCGCCATATGGTGGGTCGTGACCAGGGCGAGGCACCCGCAGGGACGCAGCGCCCGAGCCGCCTTCACCACGCGCAGCGCCGGGTCGATCCGGTGGAACGCGGTCGCGCACACCACCGCGTCGAACGGCTCGGCCGGCAGCTCCCACCGCTCGAAATCGGCCACCCCGACCTGCGCCGTCGGTTGGACCCGCAGCCGCCGCCGGGCGACGGCCGCGAGCGCCGGGCCCAGTTCCACGGCGGTGATCCGGCAGCCCGACCCGGCCAGATCGACGGTGAGCTTGCGTCCACGATTCCACCCAGGGCGCAACACCGGGTCCTTTCCGGCGCCCCCGGGAACTCTAAGCTGACCGAATGAGCAGCCACATGCCGAACGATGCCCGAGTCGTCCCCCTGCGGCCCAGGGACGGACGCCCCGACACCCCGGCCCCCGCGCCCGGCGAGCCCCTGTGGCGCGACCTGGTCGGGGACGTTCTGCGCCGCGAGCGCCAGGCGCAGGAGCGCACGCTCAGGGACGTCGCCGACACGGCCCGGATCTCCGTGCCGTACCTCTCCGAGGTCGAACGCGGCCGCAAGGAGGCGTCCTCCGAGGTTCTCGCGGCGGCGGCCCGGGCCCTCGGGCTGGGCCTCGGCGACCTGCTGTCCCGGGCCCACAGCGAGCTGGCCCGGCAGAGTGCCGCGGGCCGGCGTCCGTCCGCCGCGCCCACCCGGGGGCTGTGCCTGGCCGCCTGACGCTGGGCGGAGAGGCCGGGACGCGTCGTCGGCAGGGCCGGGGACCGATGAGTTTCGCGGGGTGGCACGGTCGGTATGGGTGACCGTGTTCCACGCTCCAGGAGGTACCCATGACCGCCGA
This sequence comes from Streptomyces sp. NPDC102462, assembly GCF_044765425.1. Classification (NCBI taxonomy): domain Bacteria; kingdom Bacillati; phylum Actinomycetota; class Actinomycetes; order Kitasatosporales; family Streptomycetaceae; genus Streptomyces; species Streptomyces sp. NPDC102462. The sequence continues at coordinate 12,161 of NZ_JBIWKB010000061.1, forward strand.
CGGATTCACCACCTGTCTCTGGTTCGACGGGCAGGCCGAGGAGGCCGCCCACCACTATGTGTCGGTCTTCAAGAACTCCAGCATCGGCCGGATCGCCCGCTACAACGAGGCCGGCCCCGGCCCGGCCGGCTCCGTGGTCACCGTCGAGTTCACGGCCAACGGCCAGAAGTTCGTCGCGCTCAACGGCGGCCCCGAGTTCTCCTTCAACGAGTCGATCTCCTTCCAGATCCTCTGCGCGGACCAGGAGGAGATCGACTACTACTGGGCGAGGCTCACCGAGAACGGCGGCACGCCAGGCCCCTGCGGCTGGCTGAAGGACAGGTTCGGCGTCTCCTGGCAGGTGGTCCCGGAAGAACTCGTCGAGTTCCTGCACGACGCCGACCCTGAGAAGACGGCCCGCACCACCCGGGCCATGTACGCGATGGGCAAGCTCGACATCGCCGAGCTGAAGAAGGTGCACGCCGGCGAGTAGCCCGCCCCCGCACACCCGTGCCCGGTCCGGGCGCCCCGCGTCGACGCACGTCGGCGGCGCGGGACGCCGGGGGAGCGGACCGGGCACGATGCGCGCGTCTGCGGTTGCCATGCGGTGGTCGTGGCTGTCCGGGTTCAGGAGAAGTCGTTGACCAGGACCGCCGCGCCGTCGAAGCGGCCGGCCTTGAGGTCCCTGAGCGCCTGCGGCGCCCGCGAGAGCGGATAGGGGTGGGTCGTCGCGCGGACCGCGTGCCGCGCGGCCAGCTCCAGGAACTCCCGGCCGTCCGCACGGGTGTTGGAGGTGACGCTGCGCAACTCCTTCTCGTAGAACAGATCGGTCTCGTAGTGCAGCGCCGGCACATCGCTGAGGTGGATGCCCGCGACGGACAGCACACCGCCCCGGTCGAGCGCCCGCAGGGCGACCGGCACCAGATCACCCACCGGGGCGAACAGGACGGCCGAGTCCAGCGGCTCGGGCGGCGCCTCGTACGCGTCGCGCGCCGAGGCGGCACCCAGGTCCAGGGCGAGCCGCCGGGACCGCGCGCCCCGGGTCAGGACATGCACCGTGGCGCCCTCGGCGAGCGCCACCTGAGCGCACAGATGCGCGCTGCCCCCGAAGCCGTACAGCCCGAGCCGGCCGCCCGGCGGCAGCGCGGCCCGCCGCAGCGCGCGATAGCCGATGATCCCGGCGCACAGCAGCGGCGCCGCCACCACGTCCGCGACGGCGCCCGGCAGCCGGTAGGCGAACGCGGCCGGCACGGTCGTGTACTCCGCGTAACCTCCATCGGTGTCCCAGCCGGTGTACTCGGACCGCGGGCACAGGTTCTCCGCGCCCCGCCGGCAGTAGGCGCAGGTGCCGTCGGTGCGCCGCAGCCAGGCCACCCCGACCCGGTCGCCCACGGCGAAGCCCTGAACGGCCGCGCCCGCACCGGCCACCTCCCCGACCACCTCGTGCCCGGGCGTCACGCCGGGCCGGTGCACCGGCAGGTCACCCTCGGTGACGTGCAGATCGGTGCGGCACACCCCGCAGGCACGCACCCGCACCAGCAGCTCGTCGTCCCCGGGTACCGGCACCGGCCGTGTCACGAGGTGGAGGGGTTCCCCCTCCACCGGACCCGGAGCGGTCACCGACCACGCCCGCATCGTGCCTGCCGCCGTCGAGTCCGTCATGCCGTGTCAGTCCCGTCCCATCCCGTCCCGTCGCGGCCCGCCGCACCCCGCCCGCCGCTTCCAGTCTCGGGCAGGCCGGCCGGTTCGGCGCGCGGGCCGCCGCCGGGACGGCTCGGCGCTCCCTTCGGCCCGGTCACCGCCGTCCGCGACCGGGCCCGCACGGACGGCCCGCGCGGCCATGGCATGATCGTGCCCATGGGTGAACGTGTGGTGGCCGCGTGCGACGGGGCGTGCAAGGGGAACCCCGGCCCGGCCGGCTGGGCCTGGGTGGTGTCCGACGAGGCGGAGGCGCCGGCCCGCTGGGCGGCCGGAGGGCTCGGCAGGGCCACCAACAACGTCGCCGAACTGACCGCCCTGGAACGCCTGCTGGCCGCGACCGACCCCGGCGTCCCGCTTGAGGTCCGGATGGACTCGCAGTACGCGATGAAGGCCGTCACCACCTGGCTGCCCGGCTGGAAGCGCAACGGCTGGCGTACGGCGGCCGGCAAGCCCGTCGCCAACCAGGACCTGGTGGTGCGCATCGACGAGCTGCTGGAAGGCCGCGTGGTCGAGTTCCGCTACGTTCCCGCCCACCAGGTCGACGGCGACCCGCTGAACGACTTCGCCGACCGTGCGGCCAGCCAGGCGGCCCTGGCCCAGGAGCCGGCGGGCAGCGACCTCGGCTCACCCCAGCCGCCGCCGTCGCCCGGCACCCCGTCCGCGGCCCCCCGGCGCAAGGCGGCGCCCCGCCGGTCCGGGGGCGGCTCCTCCGCCCGCACCATCAAGGCCAAGTTCGCCGGCCGCTGCGTGTGCGGCCGCCCCTACGCGGCCGGCGAGCCCATCGCCAAGAACCCCCAGGGCTGGGGCCACCCGGAGTGCCGCTCCACCGGGGCGGCCTGACCGGCCGCACGCGCACCCGCCCGACGGCGACGGCGACCTGCCGCGCGCCACCGTCCGCGCCCGGTGACCGCACGCCTGGCCGGCCCACCGGCCCCGACGCGGACCCGGCAGGGTCCCGAGGACGGTCCGGGCCGGCCCGTGGTGCGCGGCGGAGCGGGCCGTTCCGTGCGGGTCGGCGGCGGATGACAGACTGACCGCATGGACGAACGCGTAATCGGCAGGTCGGGGCAGCGGGCATCGGTCGTCGGCCTCGGCACATGGCAGTTGGGCGCCGACTGGGGCGACGTGGACGACAAGGAGGCCCTTGCCGTGCTGGAGGCGGCGGCCGAGTCGGGAGTGACCTTCTTCGACACGGCCGACGTCTACGGGGACGGACGCAGCGAGCAGACCATCGCCCGTTTCCTGCGCGGCAGGCCGGACCTGCGCGTGCTGGTGGCCACGAAGATGGGCCGCCGCGTCGACCAGATCCCGCAGAACTACGTTCTGGACAACTTCCGCGCGTGGAACGACCGTTCGCGGCGCAACCTCGAAGTCGACCGCATCGACCTGGTGCAACTGCACTGCCCGCCGACGCCCGTGTACTCCTCGGACGAGGTCTTCGACGCCCTGGATACCCTGGTCGCCGAGGAGCGGATCGCCGCGTACGGCGTCAGCGTGGAGACCTGCGCCGAGGCGCTGACCGCGATCGCCCGGCCGAACGTGGCGAGCGTGCAGATCATCCTCAACCCGTTCCGCATGAAGCCGTTGCGCCAGGTGCTCCCCGCCGCCCGGGAGGCGGGCGTCGGCATCATCGCGCGGGTGCCGCTCGCCTCCGGCCTGCTGTCCGGTACGTACACCAAGGACACGGTCTTCGCCGCCAACGACCACCGCACGTTCAACCGGCACGGCGAAGCCTTCGACCAGGGCGAGACGTTCTCCGGCGTCGACTACGAAACCGGCGTCGAGGCCGCCGGCGAGTTCGCCGCCCTCGCCCCCGAGGGATACACCCCGGCCCAGCTCGCCCTGCGCTGGATCGTCGAACAGCCCGGCGTGACCACCGTGATCCCCGGCGCCCGCACCCCCGATCAGGCCCGTGCCAACGCGGCCGCCGCCGAACTGCCGCCCCTGCCCGAGCAGACCCTCGCGGCGATCGCGGCCCTGTACGAGCGCCGCATCAAGGCCCGGGTGGAGGACCGCTGGTAGGGGCATCCGCCGTTTGAACGACCGGCGGTGCGGTTACCCGCATCGCATGACGCAGGCGGGTGGCCGGACGGGGCGCGACGAGAGCGCGGAGGAACGGGCCGACCGGATGTGGGGCGACCTCATCCAGGAGGTCCGGGTCGCCCAGACGGGCGTGCAGATCCTGTTCGGCTTCCTGCTCACCGTGGTCTTCAGCGGCAAGTACGACCACCTGGCCCATGCCGACCGGGTCATCTACACGGTGACCGTCGTGCTCGGCGCCTGCGCCACCGGCGCCCTGGTCGGACCGGTGTCGCTGCACCGCATCGTCTCGGGGCGACGCGTCAAACCCCGGGCGGTCGACTGGGCGTCCCGGCTCACCTTCGTCGGCCTGTTCCTGCTGCTGGCCACCATGTCCGCCTCGCTGCTGCTGATCCTCCGGGTGGCCACCAAGCACCACCCCGCCGTGGTCTGGCTGGTGGTCGCGGTGGTGGCCTGGTACGTGCTGTGCTGGTACCTGGTGCCGCTGTGGGTGCGCCGCCGCCACACCTCGCGCTGAGCCCGCGCGTGCGGCGCGCCGCTCAGCCCGCGGCCAGGATCTCCGCCACGACATCGTCGATCGGTACCTCCTCCCGCCCGGGCGGCACGAGCTTGCGGGTCTCCCGCAGGAACGCGGCGAGGGCGGGTGCCCACGCGAACACCACCGCGTGGTGCCGGCCGCCGTCGGACCTGACGTCGCCGAGGAGGTCGATGCGCAGCTCCTGCCACATCCCGGTGGCGACCGGCCGCAGCCGGACGTCGCCCATGCCGACCGGCCCGCGCAGGCCCTCGGCCAGCATCTCGCGGTCCAGCCGCCAGCGGGCGAGGACATGGCCGTCGTGTGCGAACACCGCCGTGACGGCGAACGGATCAGCGGCGTCGTAGGTCAGATGGGCGAGCACGGGGCAGCGGTCCGTGCCGCCCGCCCTGAGTTGCACCACCAGGGTCTTGTGCACACGGGGTTTCACCTCAGCACCTCCCAGGACGGTCGACGTAGTGCCTTCTAGTACCCCTGTGGAGCGCAAGTTGCTCAGTCGGGTGCCGGAATTTCCCGGTGCCTCGAATCCCGTGCCAACTCGGCCGCCTGCCGGGGGCGTTCATCCGGTGCGGCGGGGCGGCTCAGTGCTGCGGCACGCGGAACGTGCGCAGGAACGTGTCGAGGGCGGACCGGCTGTCCGCGGCGTCCCAGGCGCCGGCCGCGGTCGTGAAGCGCAGGGAGTAGCCGTGGTGGCCGCCGAGCAGGAAGCCCCGGCCGAAGGTGCGCACCCGGTCGCGTCCGGTACCCGAGAGCCATTCCATGTCGGCGGCCTCGTACCCCTGGTACGTGGTCGCCCTGATGGCGCCGATCCGCCGGAAACCACCGGCCCGCTCCAGGCCGGGCTGGACGTCGTCCCGCCAGACGGCGACCGGGTCCGGGCCGAGACGCCGGCTGTAGGTGACGGCCAGGGTGCGCGGGTCGGATCCGCCCGGCCCGTAGGTGACGCGGTAGGAGAGGTCGCTGCCGCGTGTGGCGCGCAGCCGCTTCCAGCCGTCGGGCAGGGCCACGGTGAAGCCCTCCGGGGCGGTGTGGCCGCGGTAGCCGTTCGGCAGGACGCCCGGTCCCGGGCGGGTGGGCGCGCCGGCGGAGGCGGTCGGGGCGGGGGAGGAGCCGGTGGGGGTGGCCGCGGCGGACGTCCCGGGCGGCGGGGCGGCGGCGGAGGGTTCGGTCGCGGGCAGGCCCCGGGTGGCGTACAGGACGGCCCCGGACACGGTGACGACGGCCAGCGCGGTCCCCGCGGCCAGGGCCCGTCCGCTCGGTCCCCGGCGGGCGCGCGGCCGGGACCCGGGACCGGTCGGCGAACCGTCCCCCGCGTCCTCGGCGAGCACGCGGGTCAGGACCTCGCGGACCTGGGTCCGCGGCAGCCGCTCCCATGACTCCTTGCGCAGCAGCCCTTGCACCGCCGGCGTCAGCGGGCCCGCGCGCAGCGGCGTGCGCAGCGGCAGCCGGTCCACGCCCCTGAGCGTGGCCTCGGGCCCGCCCCGGTCGCGGAACGGCGGCCGGCCCTCGGTCATGGTGTAGAGGATGGCGCCGAGCGCCCACAGGTCGGCGGCCGGGCCGATCCGCTGGTCGCGGGCCTGCTCGGGGGAGGCGTACGACGGCGCGGTGACCCGGGGCGCGAGGGTGGTGCCCGCCCAGCCGAACCCGGTGACCACGACCGGGCCTTCGTCGCGGACGAAGACCTGGCCGGGGCTGAGTTCGCCGTGGGTGACGCCCGCGTCGTGCGCGGCCTCCAGTACGTCGAGCAGTTCCAGGCCGATCCGGGCGGCCCGCGGGTAGGGGAGCGCGCCCTGCCGGGCGAGGAGTTCGTCCAGGGGTGTGCCGTCGATCCACTCGGCGACCGTCCACAGCGCGCCCGCCTCCGCGACCGCGTCGACGACCGCGGCGACCCGGCCGGGCCGCAGCCGCGCCATGACCTCGCTGGTGCGCAGGACCCGGGCGGCGGTCCGCCGCCCGGTTTCCGCCGTGCCGTCCGCCGGGAGCTCCACCCGGGTCACCAGGCGGGGCCGCCCCGTCCCGACGTCCTCGGCGTACCAGCAGACGCGGTTGGTCCCGCGCTGGACGACCTCCAGGAGCCGGTACCGTCCGGCCGGCCACTCGTGCGCGCGGACGTGTGTCTCGGCCATGGCCATCCCTCGCTGAACCCCTGCGTGGTCTTTCCCAGGAGTACGCGGGGCGCGACGCCGAGTGTTCAACGAGGCCGCAACTCGGGGACGATTGCTGTCTTTTGGTCAACTCCTCGGAGTGGTCCGCGCGTTCCGGACGAACGGGGGTTTCCAGGGGGCTGTCCCACGGGTGAAGGCGGCGGGCATCGCGGCGCCGGGCCGCCCGTCAGCGCAGCCCGAACCGCTCCGTCAGGGCCATGAGTTCCCCGGGTGTCGTGTTGCCCCCGCACACCACAAGACCGAGCCGTGCGCCGTCGCCCACCCGCTCCAGCACCCGGCGGGCCGCGGGCAGCAGGCAGCCGGCGGCCGGCTCGGCCCACACCTTGGCGTGCTCGGCGAGGTCGAGACAGCCCCGCACGGCCTCCCGGTCGGGGACCACCAGGACCTCCTCGACCAGCGCGGCGACATGGTCGTAGGTCAGCCGCGACACGGACGGGGCGCTCAGCGTGGTGACCACCGAGGACAGCGGGACCGGCACCGGTCCGCCCGCGGCCAGCGCCTCGGACATGGCCTGGGCGCCCTCGGTCTCCACGCCCCACACGCGGACATCGGGCCGGCGGGCGCGCAGCGCCGCGGCCACCCCGGCGATCAGCCCGCCGCCACCGATGCTGACGATCACGTCGGTCAGCTCACCGGCGTCGTCCGCGAACTCCAGACCGACCGTGCCCTGCGCGGCGATCACAAGGGGGTCGTCGAACGGGTGGACCAGGGTAAGACCTTCGTCCCGCAACTCTTTCACCAGCGCGAACGCGCTGTCCATGCCGTCGGTCAGCCGGAGCGTCGCCCCGGCCTCCCGCGCGATCGCGATCGAACGCGCGGGCGCCGACCTGGGCATGACGACCGTCGCCTTCACATCGAGGGCGGCGGCCATCACCGCGAGGGCCACGCCGTGGTTGCCGCCGCTGACCGCGACCACTCCGGCCGCGCGCTCGGCCCCGCTCAGCGACAGCAGCTTCGCCGTGGCACCGCGCGCCTTGAACGAGCCGGTGCGCTGGAGCAGTTCGAGCTTCGCGGTGACCGGGGCGCCGAGCAGCGCGGACAGACCGGGACTCGGCACGGTCGGGGTGCGTACGACATGCGGGGCGATGGTGTGCGCCGCGGCTTCGATGTCCGGGATGCCGATCAAGGCTGTCACCCTTTCCGGCGCGGTGGAGGACCGGGGAGAACCGCGCCGATGGGCACCCTCACCCGGGGACGCCGGACAGGTCAACTCCCTTCGAACGGATCAAGGTCACCGCAGGGCCGGCGCAGGCCGCGCGGCCCGCCGCGCCGGGCGCGTCAGTGCTGCTGTGCCTTCTGCGGGGTCGCCTCGCTGGGACGCACCACGACGTACCCCTCGCCCTGGAGCATCAGCTGCACCGCCTCGCCGGAACCGCCGCGCAGCATCGAACCGATGGACTGCGACCGGTGCAGCGAGGTCTGCAGCCGGGCGGTCCAGCCGACCACCGCGTCCGTGTCCACGTACACCGGGTACTGCGGGGCGACCGGGATGACCAGCGGGGTGCCCTCGCAGACCAGGCCGAGCCGGCCCTGACCGCTGAAGACGCTGTTGAACAGGCCGCCCCCGGTGATGCCCGCACCCTTGACGGTCTTGATCTCGTAGGAGAGCGAGGCGTCGAAGCAGAGCACGTTGCGGCCGTTGACGGTGAACTGGTCGCCGGGTTCGACCTCGACGAGGAAGCAGTTCTGCGCCTCGTGCGCGAACCACGCCTCGCCCTGACCGCGCACCGTCATCAGGGGCAGTCCCTCCCCGGTGACCGCGCGCTTGAGCATGCCGCCCACGCCCTGGCCCTTGCGTTCGAACTGGAGGCCGCCGCGGTACGCGATCATCGCGCCCTGACGGGCCAGCATCTCGCCGTCGACCGCGTACTTGATGCACTTGGCGTTCTCGATGGACATGCCGGGCGCGACGGCCGGGCGCACCATGTGCTCACTGGAAAAGAGATCACCCTTCATGCGGGCATGGTGTCCCGGAGGGCTCCGTTCCGCCAAGATCACGCAATGTGTTCGCATGGTCACGCGGTCGCGCGTAGCGGGCCCGGGGAAGTCCACTGCAGCGTCCCGAAGAGGCGCGGGGAACTGCGCGACCAGCCACGACGGCGCCGCAGACGACCGACGGCATAACGCGGCATTTCCAGCGGAGCGCTCAGGCGCCGAAGAGCTGCGTCCAGTACGTGCCCGTCCGGCCGCCCCCGACGAAGCCGACGCCGATGTGGGTGAAGTCCGGCTTCAGGATGTTGGCGCGGTGGCCCGGACTGTTCATCCAGCCCTCCACCACCTCGGCGGCGGAGCGCTGGCCGCAGGCGATGTTCTCGCCGATCGTGCGCCGCCGGGAGCCCGCGGCGGCGGCCCGGTCCCACGGCTGCGTGCCCTCGGGCGAGGTGTGGGAGTAGAAGTCGCGGGCCACCATGTCCGCGCTGTGCGCCTGCGCGGCGGCCGTGAGCCACCCATCCACGGCCAGCGGCGCGAGCCGGGCCCGACCGCGCTCGCGGTTGGTCAGCTCGACCACGTCCGCGCGGGTGCGCGCCAGGTCCTCGGGGGTGAGGGGCCTGGCCCACACCGCCGTCCAGTAGGTGTCGCCCGTGCGGGGGCCGATGGCGTACGCCAGTCCGGCGTGGGTGAGGGCCGGGTCCTGGAGGGTGCGCCGGGCCTGCTCGGTGCGCAGACAGTAGGCGACGAACTCGGCGGGGGTGCGCGGTCCCGAGACCAGGTGCTCGCCGACCGTCGCGTACGCGAATCCGGCCGCGGTGATCCGCTGGTGCAGCGAGGTGCCGTCCTGGCCCTCGGTGCCGAGACGGCCCGCCTCGGCCATCGATGCCGCATGGGCGCGCGCGGCGGCGGCCAGCCGGGCGTCGAGGACGACGGGCGGCGCACCGGCGCGGGCGCGGGCGGGATTGACGAGGACGAGATAGCCCTCCGGGTCGGACACGGGGGAGACGGCGGGGCCGGGTGTGGGGGAGACGGTGCGGCTCGGTGTGGGGGAGGCGGCGGGGCCGGGCGCGCGGGAGTTGGTGCGGCCGGATACGGGGGCGGCGGGGCCGGGTGTGGGGGAGGCAGAGCGGCCGGATATGGGGGCGGCGGGGCCGATGCCGGAACGGCGGGAGGTGGCCGGGCCGGGAGCGGGGGTGGTGCGGCCGCCGGGTGGGGGCAGGGCGTTGGTGCCGGCGGCGGGGCGGGGCACGGCGGGGGGCGGGGCGTCGTCGTTCACCTCCACCCCGAAGTCCCGGGCGAGTCCGGCCAGTCCGTCGGCGTACCCCTGTCCGATCGCCCGGATCTTCCAGACGTCGCCCCGGCGGTACAGCTCGGCGAGCAGCAGCACCGTCTCGGGCCCGGGGCGCGGCGGCTCGAACCGGGCGAGCGTACGGCCCTGTCCGTCGCTGACCCGCAGCGTGGCGGCGGGCAGCCGGCCGAGGGGCGTGCCGGGCTCGGCGGCGCTGACGGCCACCGTGACGCGGACCGCCCCCGCGCGCAGCCGGGCCGGGTCCACGCTCAGCGTGTCGCCGCGCAGCCGCACGCCCGGGGCGGCCGGCTGGTTGTAGAACACGAAGTCGGCGTCGCCGCCGACCTTCCCGCGCGCACCGGTGACGAGGGCGGACACGTCGAAAGGGCCGGGCACCCGCAGGGTCAGCGGGCCGCCCGGCAGGGGCAGATTGCCCCCGGGTACCAACTCGCTCATCGCGCCGCCCAGGAGAAGTGGAGGATCGGGCCCGGCGGGTCCCTGGGGACAACGCCCGGGCGGCGCGCGAGGGTTCCCGGGTCGCTCAGTGACGCACCACCGCGGGAGCGACGTCCTCGGTGCGCTCGAAGACCGCCTTGGCCCGCTTCGGATTCGACTGCTTACCGCAGAACGCCGACTCCAGCGTGCCCGCCATCGTGTTGAGCACCGTGGTGTTGTTCGAGGTGTTGGCCAGCGCGGTCACGCTGCGCCGGCCGTCCTTGCTGGTGAAGGCGTACGTGTAGTAGCCCTGGACGACACCCGTGTGGCCGTAGACCGAGACGCCGCAGGACAGGTCGCGGCGGCGCAGCCCCAGACCGTACGCCGTCGTGCTGTTCACCTTCGTGAAGCGTTCCATCTCCGCGAGCGCGGCGGACGAGAGCAGCTTGCCGCCGGCGAGCGCCGACAGGAAGGTGTTGAGGTCCCGGGGGCCGGAGATGATGGCACCCGCGCTCTGCGCCCAGGAGGCGGTCTGCTCGGTCGAGTCGACCAGCGCGGCCCCGGCCCTGTCGGGGGTGAGGTAGCCGCGGGCGTAACGGCCCGGGATCTTGACGTCGGGGTGCACGTAGGCGGTGTCGTTCAGCTTCAGCGGCTTGAAGATGCGGTTCTCGTACGCGGAGCGCACCGAGTGCCCGGTCAGCTTCTCGATCAGCATCCCGGCCACCACGAAGTTGGTGTTCGAGTACGAGTAGGCGGCGCCGGGTGCGTTGGTGCGCGGCTTCTTCAGGGAGAGGTCCACCAACTGGCGGTAGGTGTAGACCTTGTTGCGCACCGCCTCGAAGCCGGACACGGTCTTCGCGAACAGGTCGTTGGTGTAGTCGTACAGGCCGCTGCGGTGGCTCAGCAGGTGCCGCACCGTGATCCGGTCGTCGGGCAGCAGGCCGGGCAGATAGCGGTTGACGGACGCGTCGAGGCTGAGCTTGCGCTCGTCCATCAGCTGCAGCAGCACGACGGCCGAGAAGGTCTTGGTGACGCTGCCGACGCGGAAACGGTCGGTGGCGTGGATGGCCCGCTCGGCGGCCCGGTCGGCGAAGCCCCGCGCCTCCGCGTACCTGGCTCCGTTGTCGTCGATGCGGGCCATGGCGCCGGGGGCGCCCTGCGCCACCGCCGAGCGCAGCACCTCACGCAGCGCCGCGGTGTCCGGGGCCGGCAGCGCGGCCGCCGACTCGGCGCGGGCCTGGCCGGGCGCGGCCTGTGCGGGCACGCCGAGCAGCGACAGCGTCACCGCTCCGAGTACCGCGCCCCTGCCCACGGTTGCTGAGATCATCCGATCTCCACTCCCCTCTGTGACGGTTCGGCGTTCGATCGCCCGGGTTCGGGCCGCCGGGTTCGGGCGAGGCCACCTTCTCGCGCGCCGTCACCTCCGCGCGGCTGACACACAGTCGGTCGGCCGCCGTTCACCCGGTGGCGCGGGGGTTCGGTGCCGGGGCGGGCCCGGCCGACTTCGCCGTGGTGACCGTGGGCACCGGTATCGGCCGCGGGCTCGTCCCGGACGGCCGGGTTGGGGTGCCACTGCGGCAACCGCGCCGCGTGCAGAAGATCGCCGGGGACGTCGCGATCGACGCCCGGACGCGGGAGATGACGGGCCGTCCGGTGGCCGGCACCGCGGCGGCCGCCGCCCTCGCCCCCCAGGGCGTCACCGGCGCCCGTGGGGTCTACGCGCGGGGCGGCGAGGCCGTCGGACGCGGCATCGCGACCGTGGCCGGTCTGCTCAGCCCCGCCCCACGGGGCACGGGGCCGTGCCGTGGCACGCACCACCGCGTGGGACGGCACAGCACCCCGAGGGGAGTGGTGAAGGCGGCCGGCAAGACGCGCCTACCGGGGCCGCCCAGGAGGAGCGGCCCTAGGAGCGGGAGCGGCGGGAGCGGCGTGTGCCACCGGGAGGGCGGTGGCCACGGCGGCTGTGCGCCCGCGTGCGGGCAGGGCGCAGTACGAGGGGGACCGCAGGGCCCTACCCCTCGGGTGTCCGGGCCCGGGGCGGCTCAGCCCTTGCCCGATCCGTTGGTACGCCCCACGCCGCCCCGGAGCCGCCCGGGTCAGCGCAGGGTCTGGGCCCAGTTGGCGGGGACTCGGCCGGCGGGGCCGGGGACGGGCTGGTCGGCCGGGTGGGCGGTCGGCGGCGCCAGTTCGGGGCCGGTCTCGTACAACTCGTTCGTGGCGTAGTTCCAGAACCATTCCTCGCCCGGCTCGAAGCTGCGGATCACCGCGTGGCCGGTGGCCGCGTAGTGGGCGGTGGCGTGCCGGGAGGGCGAGTCGTCGCAGCAGCCGATGTGCCCGCACACCGCGCAGCGCCGCAGGTGGAACCACCACCCGCCGGTCTCGTCGCACTCCACGCAGCCGGTGCCGCTCGGCGGGACGGCGGGGTCGATGGCGGCGTCGGTCATGCTGCCTCCTCAGGGCTCTCGGCGGGGGTCTCGGCGGTCAGCGGGAGCAGGACCTGGAAGCGGGTGTCGCCGGGCACCGACTCCACCCGGAGGGTGCCGTGATGCTTGTTGACGACGATCCGCCAGGAGATGTCCAGGCCGAGCCCGGTCCCCTCACCGACCGGCTTGGTCGTGAAGAACGGGTCGAAGATACGGTCGCGGATCTCCGGCGCCACACCCGGCCCGGTGTCACGGAACTCGACCAGCATCCGCTCGTGGTCCAACGCCGTGCGGACCGTCAACCTGCCTTCGCCGTCCGCGCTGTTGATGGCCGCGACCGCGTTGTCGATCAGGTTGGTCCACACCTGGTTCAGCTCCGCCGGGTAGGCCGGCACCGGCGGCAGCGTGCGGTCGTACTCCTTGACGACCTCGATCCGCGGGCCGATCTTGCTGGACAGCATCAGCAGTGTGCTGTCGAGGAGTTCGTGCACGTCCACCACCCGGTAGGGCGCCCGGTCCAGCTGGGAGTACTGCTTGGCCGCGTCGACCAGGTGCGAGATACGGGTGGTGGAGTCCTCGATCTCGTTCATCAACAGCTCGGTCTCGACGGTGTAGTTGAGCCAGCCGACCGCATTGGGCAGGATCTCCTCGCCGACCGCGGCCCCGACCTGCTCCAGCCAGTCGACGTCGAGTCCGGCCTGCACGAAGGTGGGTGCGAGCTGCCAGCCGTTGTCGATGCCGTGCTCGCCCAGCCAGTCGGCGAGGGCGTCCTCCCGGTCGGCGGCCTCCAGCGGGCTGAGCGCGGGCGCCTTGGCGACCCGTTCGGCGGTGCGTTCCTGTATCTCCACCAGGTCCGCCAACGCCTCCCGGGAGAACGGGCCTTCGGCGATCACGGCCAGCTTGTGCCGCATCTTCGCCACCCGCTCGCGCAGGGTCGCGGTGGCCCGCACTGCGGCGGCCGCCGGGTTGTTCAGCTCATGCGTGAGACCCGCCGACAACGAGCCGAGCGCCAGCAGCCGTTCCCGCTGTCCCACGGCCGCCTGCGTGTTCTTCGAACCGAAGAACAGCCCCTCCAGCAGATGCACCGCCATCGGGAACCACTCGCCCATGATGCTCGCGAACGTGTCGGCGGGCAGCACGAAGAACCGTGTCGGCTCGGTGACGCGCATCGAGTTGTTGTACACCTGCCGCACCCGGTCGCCCAGATACGCCTGCATGGCGCCCGCGTACACCCCGCGCTGCGAGGTCCGGTTGACCTCGACGTCGTCGCCGCCCACCCGCCGGGACAGCACGACGGTGCCCTCGATCATGACGTAGAAACAGGTGGCGGGCTCGCCCTCGGTGTACACCGGGCCGGGCTCGAACAGCTCCACCCGCCCCTCGCGGCACAACCGGCCCAGCTGTTCCTGTTCCAGCTTCTCGAACAGGAACAGCGAACCGATCTCCTTGGGACTGCACGGCATGGCACGACCGCTCATGACTGCTCCAGATACCGGTGGACGAGCATCACGGCCATCGCTCCCTCGCCGACGGCCGACGCGACACGCTTGGCGGACTCGGCGCGGGCGTCGCCCGCCACGAACACGCCGGGAACGCTGGTCTCCAGGTGGTACGGCGGCCGGTCCAGCTCCCAGCCCGCCGGCGGCCGGCCGTCGGCCGTCAGGTCCGGACCGGCCAGGATGAACCCGCGCCCGTCGCGCAGCACCGTGTTGTCCAGCCAGTCGGTCAGCGGGGCCGCGCCGATGAACACGAACATCCACTGCGCGTCGACGCGTTCGGTCTCACCGGTCACCGCGTCGCGCAGCGTCAGCTGCTCCAGACGGTCCGTGCCGTGCGCGGCCTCGACCACGGTGTGGGAGCGCACGAAGATGTTCGGCGCCTCGTTGATCTGCTGGATCAGGTAGTACGACATGGACGCCGACAGATCCGGGCCGCGCACCAGCAGCGTCACCGACTTGGCGCCCCGGGCCAGATACATCGCCGCCTGGCCCGCCGAGTTGGCGCCGCCGACGATGTACACGTCGTGCCCCTGGCAGGAGGCGGCCTCGGTCAGCGCGGAGCCGTAGAACACCCCGCAGCCGGTCAGGCCGTCGCAGCCGTCGGCGGCCAGCTGCCGGTACTGCACCCCGGTCGCCAGGATCACGCTGTGCGCCGCCACCGCGGAGCCGTCCGCGAACCGCACCACCCGGGCCGCCCCGTTGACCTCCAGGCCGGTCACCTCGCGCGCGGTCAGGATCTCGGCACCGAACTTGGCGGCCTGCCGCCGGGCCCGGTCGGTGAGCTGCGCGCCGGAGACGCCGTCCGGGAAACCCAGGTAGTTCTCTATCCGGGAGCTCTGCCCGGCCTGCCCGCCGGTCGCCGACCGCTCCACCAGCACCGTGCGCAGACCCTCCGAGGCCCCGTACACGGCCGCGCCGAGCCCGGCGGGGCCGCCGCCGATGACGACCAGGTCGTAGAAGTCGGCGGTCGGTGTCGTCGCGAGGCCCACCTTCGCGGCCAGCTCGGGCGCCTCCGGCTCGACCAGCACCGCCCCGTCCGGGGTGATCACCAGCGGGAGCCGCTGGCCGTCCTGCCCGGCCGCGGCCAGCAGCCGGCCGCCCTCCGGCTCGTCGACCGAGTACCAGCGGTAGGGCACCTGGTTGCGGGCCAGGAACTCCCGTACGTCCGAGGACCGGGCCGACCAGCGGTGGCCCACCACCTTGGTGCTGGGCACGGGCCGGTGGTCGCTGGCGCGCCACGCCTCCAGCAGGTCGTCAAGGACCGGATAGAGCTTCTCCTCCGGCGGGTCCCACGGCTTGAGCAGATAGTGGTCGAGGTCCACGACGTTGATCGCGTCGATCGCCGCGTTCGTGTCCGCGTACGCCGTCAGCAGCACCCGCCGGGCGACCGGGTACACGTCGAGGGCCCGTTCCAGGAATTCGATGCCGTTCATCTGCGGCATCCGGTAGTCGGCCAGGATCACGGCGACGAGATCGCCGCGCAGCTTCAGCTCGCGCAGCGCGTCCAGCGCGGACTCGCCGGACTCCGCGCGCACGATCCGGTACGACTGGCCGTAGCGGCGCCGCAGGTCCCGGGCGACGGCACGGGACACACCCGGGTCGTCGTCCACGGTCATGATGACGGTGCGTGTTGCCTCGGCGGCCTGCGCCATGTGTCTCCCACCCCGAGCGGTCGTGTCCAGGGGCGGTGTCGCCCTCGTCACCGCACCGGCTAGGTCCTGTCGTCAAACTCCCGTCGTTCGCCCGGAGGGCGGGCCCTGCGGCGTCAGGTGCGTGCTCTCGGTGTGCCGGGCGCAGGTCCTCGTACTGGACGTACTTGGGCCTGTGCCCGGTGCGGCGAGAGTGCGTGCATGGCGTCGCGGGGCAGGCGGGGGTTTGACGACAGGGCCTAGGCCCCATCGTATGTTCGTTCGCCCGGCTTCGCCGCACTGCGCCGTGGTACCCCCGGCGGGCCGGTGCCGGGCCCCGGTGGTGGAGACTGATCCCCGCAGACGCGCGACGACGAGGAGGCCGGCGCATGACACGCCCGATCACGGCAGGGGTCGACGGTAGTGAGGAGAGCCTGGCGGCGCTGGCGTGGGCGGCCCGCGAGGCCGTGCGCCGGGACCGGCCGCTGCGGGTGGTGCACGCGTGGCGGTTCCAGCCGCACGAGGCGGCCGGGGCAGCGGACCGGGACGCCCAGGCCGACTGGGTGCGCGGCGCGACCGCGGAGGCGGTGCGCACGGTCACCGAGCGCCATCCGGAGCTGACGGTGTCCGTCGACGTGGTCGAGGGGCACGCCGTCGAGTCGCTGGTCGCCGCCGCGGCCGACGCGGAGCTGCTGGCGCTCGGCTCGCGCGGGCAGGCGGCGGTCGTCGGGTTCCTGCTCGGCTCCGTCGGACAGCAGGTGATCGCGGAGGCCGCGCGGCCGGTCGTGCTGGTGCGCGCCGGCGACCGGGCCGACGCCGAGGCGGCCGGCCGGGAGGTGGTCGTGGGCCAGCAGGGCGGTCCGGAGGACAGCGCCGCGGCTCTGCGGTTCGCGTTCGAGACGGCCGCTGCCCGCGGGGCCGCGCTCCGCGCGGTCCGTGCCTGGACCCTGCCGCCCGTGTTCGCCTACAGCCCGGGTTCGATGAGGCTCCTCGACGACGCCGGGGGCCTGGAGCCGTACGAGAAGGAGGCGCTGGCCGCCGCGCTCGCGCCGTGGCGCGAGCGGTTCCCCGGTGTTCCCGTCACCGAGCACGTCGAGATGGGCAGCGCGGGCCAGGTGCTGCTGTCGGTCGCCGCACGGGCCCAGCTGATGGTCGTGGGCCGCCGCGCCCACCGCACACCGGTAGGCGCCCGCATCGGCTCGGTGGCCCACGGCGTACTCCACCACGCCCCCTGCCCGGTAGCAGTAACCCCCCAACCCTGACGACAGCCCCCCCGCAAGGGGCGCGGGGAACTGCGCGCTCAACCACAACGCCGCCGCACCCGAACGACCCCGGGCGGGGTCGGCGCCCCGCAGGGGGCGCGGGGAACTGCGCGCTCAGCCGCGATGGCGCCGCACTCGAACGACGCCCCGATGGCCGGAGCGCCAGCTGGACGACCCGGGGTTCGGCCATCGCCCCGCAGGGGGGCGCGGGGAACTGCGCGCTCAGCCACGACGGCGCCGCACCCGAACCACGACCGACTCGACCGAGCGCCGCTCCAACGCCACCGCACCCGAACGACGACCGGCAAACCGGCCAACCCAGCGGAGCGTCAGGGTTGCAGGGACGCCCGAGCCTCCGGCAGCACGTTGGCGATGTAGTCGGCGACCGCCGTGTCAAGACCTATGTCATGCTGCGCGCGCTCCGACAGATACCACCGGTGTTCGAGCAGTTCGTGGTAGATCTCCGCGGGATCCATCGCGCCCCGCAGCCGCGGCGGCACGGCCCGCACGGTCGGCCGGAACACGTCCCGCACCCAGCGGTGGGCCAGCACCTCAGGCCGGGCCGCGAGCGGGTCGTCGGGCGCGTAGTCCTCCTGCGTGGCCATCCAGCTCTCCAGGTCGTTCAGCAGCCGGCGGGCCTGGTTCTCCTCGGCGTCCAGGCCGGTCAGGCGCAGCAGCTGGCGCTGGTGGTGGCCCGCGTCGACGACCTTGGGCACGAAGGTGACGGAGTCGCCGTTCGAGGAGTGCTCGATCTGCATCTCGGCCACGTCGAAGCCGAGGTCGTTCAGGCGCCGGATGCGGCGCTCGATGTAGTGGTACTTGCCCGCCGGGTAGACGGAGGTGCGGGTCAGTTCCTGCCACAGCCCTTCGTAGCGGGTGCAGATCTCGTGGCCGAACTCGACGGGGTCGACGGAGGGGTGCAGCGCCCCGGACGCCTCCAGGTCCAGCAGTTCGCCGCTGATGTTCACACGGGCCAGGTCGAGGTCGTACTCCCGCTGCCCGGGGCTGAGCCGCGGGTGCAGGTCGCCGGTCTCGGCGTCCACCAGGTAGGCGGCGTACGCGCCCGCGTCGCGCCGGAAGAGCGTGTTGGACAGCGAGCAGTCGCCCCAGGCGAACCCGGCCAGGTGCAGCCGCACCAGCAGCACGGCCAGGGCGTCCATGAGCCGGTGCATGGTCTCCGGCCGCATGGTCGTCTCGAACATCGAGCGGTACGGCATCGACCCGCGCAGATGCCGGGTGACCAGCACCGATTCCAGCGGCTGCCCGGCAGTGTCGGTGCGGCCGGTGATCACGGCCAGCGGGTCGACGGCGGGGATGCCGAGCCGGTCCAGGTCGCGCAGCAGCTCGTACTCGCGCAGCGCCGGCCGCTCCGCCAGCTCCTTGACGGCGATGATCTCGGTGCCGGCCCGGGCGTAGCGCACCACGTGCCGGGAGATGCCGCGGGGCAGCGGCACGAGGTGGTCCTCGGGCCAGTCCTGAAGGGGCACGCTCCAGGGGAGTTCGAGCAGGAGCGCGGGGTGCTCCGGGTTGGTGGCGCTGATCTGCATGGCCATGGCACGAACCCTACGGCCTGGCGCGCGCGGTCCGGCGCGCCCGGTCCCGTGCCTGCTCGGCCGCCTCGCGCACGGGTCCGCGGTGCACCGGGCCGTGGCCCGGCAGCAGGATGTCCCCGTCGAGCCGCGCGATCAGCTCCAGCGAGTCCACCGCGCGGGCCCGGGCGTGGTCGAACATGACCGGCAGCAGCTGGGGCCCGCGCAGCCGGGCGGTGCGGTGGCCGCTGACCAGGGCGTCGCCGGAGATGACGATGCCGAGGTGGGGCAGGTGGTAGACGGTGTGTCCGTCGGTGTGGCCGGGGGTGTGCACCGGGACCGGCCGGCCCGGCAGGTCCAGCGCGCCCGCGGTGGGGAACGCCTCGGGGGCGCCGACCGGGTGCTGCTCGGTGCCGCCGACGCGCAGCACGTGCACGAGCCACGGCACGACGCCAGGCCGCCAGGCGTTGCGCAGGACCGCGCCCACGGACACCTGCTGAAGGAACTCCCGGCGGGCGTGCGGCACTTCGGCCTCGTGCAGCAGGACCGGGGTTCCGTAGGCGGCACGCAGGTACTCGGCCGAGCCCAGGTGGTCGTTGTGTGCGTGGGTGATCAGCACGGCCGCGACCGCCTCGGGTTTGACGCCCACGGTCGCCAGGGAGTCGAGGACCAGCTGCCGGTCCCCGGGATAGCCGGTGTCCACCAGCGTCGCGGTGTCCCCGTCCGTGAGGATCACCCAGTTGGTGTCGCTGCCGTGCACCAGGTAGGCGCCGTCGGCGACTTGGCGTACGTCTGCCCGCATGATCTCCCCGAGCCCTGAGCGTGCTGCCCGACGGCCGACAGCCAACCAGATGTTCCGGCTACCGCGGCGCGCGGGGTGCACGGGATGCCGGGGTCACCGTACGCCGTGCGGCCGGAACTGGACGCTGATGCGCGGCCCGGTGGCGCGCGTCGTCTTCGGCACGCAGTGCTCCCAGGTCCGCTGGCAGGAGCCGCCCATCACGATGAGATCGCCGTGGCCGAGCGGGCGGCGGACCGAGTGGCCGCCGCCCGCCGGGCGCAGCAGCAGGTCCCGGGGTGTGCCCACGGACAGGATCGCCACCATGGTGTCCTCGCGGGCGCCCCGCCCGATCCGGTCGCCGTGCCAGGCGACGCTGTCCCGGCCGTCGCGGTAGTAGCACAGGCCGGCCGTGGTGAAGGGCTCGCCGAGTTCGTCGGCGTAGCGGCGGCAGAGTGCGTCGCGGGCCTCGGCCAGCACGGGGTGCGGCAGCGGGTCGTCCGCCCCGTAGAAGGCGAGCAGCCGCGGTACGTCGACGACGCTGTCGTACATCGTGCGCCGCTCCGCGTGCCACGGCACGTCCCCGGCCAGTTGTTCGAACAGCGCGTCAGCCCCGCTCAGCCAGCCGGGCAGCACGTCGATCCAGGCGCCTCGGCCCAGCTCGGTCCGGCGCGCGCCGTCGAGGGCGGCGAGCCGCAGTTCGTCGGTCTGGTCGAACAGGGAGCCCTGGAAGTGCGTGGCCATGGCCCCAGCGTAACCCGTCAATCGAAAATGTGTTCCCATGATCGCGGGC
Organism: Streptomyces sp. NPDC102462; assembly: GCF_044765425.1. Classification (NCBI taxonomy): domain Bacteria; kingdom Bacillati; phylum Actinomycetota; class Actinomycetes; order Kitasatosporales; family Streptomycetaceae; genus Streptomyces; species Streptomyces sp. NPDC102462. Next base: position 32,148 of record NZ_JBIWKB010000061.1, read on the forward strand.
GGTGCGCACCGGTGTACGGCGCTCCTCGTGCCGTTCCCCCGCTTCTTCCCACCCCTTTCGATACATCGACGTATCCGATACATTCGCGCATCGAACGGAGGTCCGGCGATGACGCGGCAGACGGCGGGGCGGGTGACCCGGCGCCGGGTACAGACCCGGGCCAGGCTGCTCGACGCCGCGTTCACGGTGTTCGCCGCGAAGGGGTTCGGCCGGGTCTCCATCGAGGAGGTCTGCGAGGCCGCCGGCTTCAGCAGGGGCGCCTTCTACTCCAACTTCGCCACCCTGGACGAGCTGTTCTTCGCCCTGTACCGGGAGCGGGCCGACCTCATCGCCGAGCAGGTGGCCGACGCGCTGGCGCTCGACGGACCGGGGCTCGACGTGCCCGCCGCCGTGGCCCGGGTCACCGAGGTGCTGCTGCTGGACGTGGACTGGCTGCTGGTCAAGACGGACTTCCTGGTGCACGCCGCCCGCCGCCCCGCCGTGGCCCAGGCACTCCTCGACCACCGGGCCCGCCTCAGAGGGGCGATCGCGGACCGGCTGACCAGGGCCGCGGGCCGCACCGCGCTGCCCGCCGTGCTCGGCGGCGCCGACGGCGCCGCGCACGCCGTGGTCGCCGCCTACGACGGAGTCACCACCCAACTGCTGCTGGAGAGGGACGTGGACGCGGCCCGCGCCTGGCTCGGCCGCCTGCTCACCGCGCTGCTGAGCGAGGGCAGCACCACCCCGCACGAGTCGTAGAGGGAAGGGAACGCACGCCATGGACGCGGACGTCATCGTCGTCGGAGCGGGTCTCGCCGGCCTGGTCGCGGCACACGAACTCACCAGCCGGGGCAGGCGCGTGGCCCTGCTCGACCAGGAGAACGCCGCCAACCTCGGCGGCCAGGCGTACTGGTCCTTCGGCGGGCTCTTCCTCGTCGACTCACCGGAGCAGCGGCGCCTCGGCATCAAGGACTCCCTCGACCTCGCCTGGAACGACTGGCAGGGCAGCGCGCGGTTCGACCGGCTCGCCGACGAGGACTCCTGGGCGGCGCGCTGGGCCCGCGCCTACGTCGAGTTCGCGGCCGGCGAGAAGCGGTCCTGGCTCCAGGGGCACGGCATCTCCCTGCTGCCCACCGTCGGCTGGGCCGAACGCGGCGATCTGCGCGCCGACGGACACGGCAACTCCGTGCCGCGCTTCCACATCGCCTGGGGCACCGGCACCGGCGTCGTCGAACCGTTCGTGCGGTACGCCCGGCAGGCCGCCCGGGACGGGCTGCTGACCTTCCACCACCGCCACCGGGTGGACGAACTCGTCGTCGAGGCGGGAGAGGTGACCGGGGTGCGCGGCACCGTCCTCGCCCCCGACGACGCGCCCCGCGGGGTCGCCTCCAACCGCGACCGCAGCGGCGACTTCGCGCTCACCGCCCAGGCCGTGATCGTCACCAGCGGCGGCATCGGCGCCAACCACGACATGGTGCGCCGGTTCTGGCCCGAAAGGCTCGGCACACCCCCCGCGCACATGGTCACCGGCGTCCCCGCCCATGTCGACGGCCGGATGCTCGACATCAGCGCCGAGGCGGGCGCGCGCCTGGTCAACCGGGACCGCATGTGGCACTACACCGAGGGCCTGCGCAACTGGGACCCCGTCTGGCCCGGGCACGGCATCCGCATCCTGTCCGGACCCTCCCCCGTCTGGCTGGACGCGCTCGGCCGCCGGCTGCCCGACCCCTGCCTGCCCGGCTACGACACCCTGAGCACCCTCCGGCACCTGCGCACCACCGACGACCTCAAGGACCACGACCACTCGTGGTTCGTCCTCACCCGGAAGATCATCGAGAAGGAGTTCGCGCTGTCCGGCTCCGAGCAGAACCCCGACATCACCGCCAAGGACCGCAGGGCGGTGCTGCGTGACCGGCTGCTCGGCAAGGGCGCCCCCGGGCCCGTGCGGGACTTCGTGCGCCACGGAGCCGACTTCGTGACCGCCGACACCCTGGAACGGCTCGTCGAGAAGATGAACGGCCTCACCGAGCGGCCCCTGCTCGACCCCGCCGCGGTGCGCCGCCAGATCGAGGCGCGCGACCTGCAGATCGACCACCCCTTCGGCAAGGACTCCCAGGTGCAGGGCATCCGCAACGCCCGCCGCTACATCGGGGACCGCCTCGGCCGGGTCGCCGTCCCGCACCGCATCCTCGACGCCGCCGCGGGCCCACTCATCGGCGTCAAGCTGCACATCCTCACCCGCAAGACGCTCGGCGGCATCCAGACCGACCTGGACTCCCGCGCCCTGGGCGCCGACGGGCGGCCCGTCGGCGGGCTGTACGCGGCGGGCGAGGTGGCCGGGTTCGGCGGCGGCGGCGTCCACGGCTACAACGCGCTGGAGGGCACCTTCCTCGGCGGCTGCCTGTTCTCCGGCCGCGCCGCGGGCCGCGCCGCGGCCCGGCAGACCGGATGAGCGAGGGCGTTGGGGCGGCGCTCGGTCGAGTCGGTCGTGGTTCGGGTGCGACGCCGTCGTGGCTGAGCGCGCAGTTCCCCGCGCCCCTGCGGGGCGCCGACCCCGCCCGGGGTCGTTCGGGCAGCAGTGCGGCGGTGTTGGGGCGGCGTTCGGTCGTGTCGGTCGTGGTTCGGGTGCGGCGGCGTCGTGGCTGAGTGCGCAGTTCCCCGCGCCCCTGCGGGGCGCCGACCCCGCCCGCGGTCGTTCGGGCAGCGGTGCGGCGGGGGGAACTCCCGTGCGATGTGCGGGAGGAGCGAGCCGCGGGCGTCGTTCGCCGTTCGCCGGGTCAGTCGCTCAGGAGCGACGCCAGGACCGCTGCATGGCCCTGCCGCGGGTTCCTGGATGCGGTGAGCAGCGTCACCGCTCCGGTGCGTGCCGACGCCCGCAGCGCGTCGAGCAGCGCGGCGGCCTCCGGCCTCTCCAGTTCGGCGGTGTAGCGGCGGCGGAACTCCCCGTAGTCGCCGTTGCCCGCGTGGTACCACTGGCGCAGCTCGGCGGACGGGGTCAGGGTCTTGGGCCACTCGTCGATGCCGGCGGCGTCCTCGGGCAGGTCGCGCGGCCACAGCCGGTCGACCAGCACCCGCAGTCCGTCGTCGGGCTCGGGCGGTTCGTGGACGGGGCGCACACGGACGCTCACGATCGGGGACCTCTCTGCGGGCGCGGACGGTGCCGCGAGCGTACGGTGGCGAGACCGGCCGACCGGTGGACGACGCGGCGCGACGTGCCGCGAACAGGGGCAATACGGGCGAAATCGCCTCTAGTCTGTGGCAGACCGCTGTCGGCCATCCCTCCCAAGGAGCGCATGTGACGCCACCCCCACAGCAGGGCGCAGGACGACGCACCGCGGTGCTGCGCCGCGAGGCCGTTCTCGCCACCGTCCCCGTCGCCCTGGCGGCGCTGCTCGGCGCCGCCGGACCGTCCGTGGCCGCCTCGCCCGGGGCGTCCGGCCTGGGCGACCCCTACTTCCCGCTCGCCGGCAACGGCGGATACCACGTCCAGCACTACGATCTGACGCTGCGTTACGACACCGAGGCCCGGCACCTCGACGGCACGGCCGTCCTCACCGCCCGCGCCACCCACGAGCTGTCCAGCTTCGACCTCGACCTCAAGGGGCTGAACGTCACCGGCGTCACCGTCGACCGCGAGACCGCGAAGGTCAGCCGCGACGGCCAGGAACTGGTCGTCACCCCGCGCCGGGCCCTCGCCAAGGACCAGGAGTTCCAGGTCAGGGTCGACTACAACGGCACGCCCCAGCCCCTCATCGACGAGGACGGCTCCCAGGACGGCTGGATCCACACCGACGACGGCGCGTTCGTCGCGGGCCAGCCGCAGGGCTCGATGACCTGGTTCCCGGCGAACAACCACCCCCTGGACAAGTCCTCGTACGAGTTCACCATCACTGTTCCCGAGGGGCGCACCGCCGTCGCCAACGGCGTCCTGCTCGGGCAGAGCACCGCCGACGGCCGTACCACCTTCCGCTGGCGCCAGAGCGAGCCGATGGCCGCCTACCTGGCCACGGCCTCGGTCGGCAAGTTCCAGGTCGAGCGGTACACCACCGGCGACGGCATCCAGGTGTACAACGCCGTCGACCCGCGGGAGGCGAAGGCATCGGCGTCCGTCCTGAAGAAGCTGCCCTCCGTGCTGGAGTGGGAGAGCAAGCTGTTCGGCCCGTACCCCTACCGGGCCGCCGGATCGATCGTCGACCACGCCCCGCACGTCGGATACGCCCTGGAGAGCCAGAGCAGGCCCGTCTACGACTCGGCACCCGACCTCGCGACCTTCGTCCACGAGATCGCCCACCAGTGGTTCGGCGACTCGGTCGCCCTCACCTCCTGGAAGGACATCTGGCTCAACGAGGGCTTCGCGAGCTACGCGGAGTGGCTCTACGACGAACAGCACGGCGGCGACACCGCGCAGCAGACCTTCGACGAGCTGTACGCCAGCCCCGAGGACGACGACCTGTGGGACATCCCGCCGGGCGACCCGGGCAGCGGCGACAACCTCTTCGAGGACCCGGTGTACGACCGCGGCGCCATGACCCTGCACCAGCTGCGCAAGGCCGTCGGCGACGCCGCGTTCTTCCGGATCCTGCGCGCCTGGCCCACCCAGCACCGCGACGGGCACGGCACCACCGAACAGTTCGTGCGGCTCGCCGAGCGGGAGTCCGGCAAGGACCTGAAGAGCCTGTTCCACACGTGGCTGTACACCAAGGGCAAACCGGGCACCGCACTGTAGGGCGGCCGAGCCGCACCGTGACACAGCCCCGCGTTCCTTCGGAGCGCCGGGCTGACGAATTCCTCACATGTGTCGGTCAGGGTCGGCACATGACCCGACCGCGAAACACCGCCTAGGATCCGCCGCGTGTGCGCACATGTGCTGGTCGCCGAGGACGACGAGATGCAGGCCGAACTCATACGCCGCTCCCTGCTGGCGGAGGGCCACACCGCCACGGTGGTCCACGACGGCGCCGCCGCCCTGGACGCGGCCCGCCGGCTCGCACCCGACCTGGTCGTCCTGGACCTGATGCTCCCGCTGGTCGACGGCTTCGGGGTGTGCCGGGCACTGCGCGGCGGCGCGCCGGACACCGCCGACATCCCCGTGCTCATGCTCACCGCCCGCTCCGCCGAGGACGATCTGCTGCTCGGCCTGGAACTGGGCGCCGACGACTACCTGACCAAGCCCTACAGCCCGCGCGAGCTGATGGCCCGTATCCGGACCGTGCTGCGGCGCAGCGGCCGGGGCGTCGGCGTGCGCGAGGACCCCGCCGTCCGCGCCGGAGGCGTCAGCGTCGACCCGGTACGGCACGAAGTGCGCTGCGACGGCGTGCCGGTGGAGTGCACCCCGGCCGAGTTCCAGATCCTGCTGGCCATGGCCGCCGAACCGGAACGGGTCTTCTCCCGGCGGCAGTTGCTGCAGGCGACCCGCGGCTTCGACCGGGCATCCACGGAACGGGCCGTCGACGTGCACATCATGAACCTGCGCCGCAAGATCGAGGCCGACCCGCGCCGGCCGGCGCGGCTGCTCACCGTGTTCGGTGTGGGCTACAAGCTCAGCGGCGGCCGGCCGTGAAGGGCCGGATACCGCTGCGCAAACGGATGCTGGTCCGGCTGCTCATCGCCTCGGTGCTGATCGCCGTGTGCTCGGTCGCCGCGACGGCCTGGCTGGCCGTGACCACCACCACCAGCGCGCTGCGCGAGGAGCAGGGCCAGGACCTCGCCGCCGACACCGACATCCTGGCCCGGCTCAGCGGGTACGCCGCCACCCACCCCGACTGGAAGGACGTCCGGCACACCGTCCGCGAGCTGGCCGCGAAGACCGGCCGGCGCATCGCCCTGACCACCCCGGACCGGGTCCTGCTCGCCGACTCCGCGCCCCGCGGCACCCCGCTGCCGCCGCGGCCCGCCGCCTCCGTCGACCCGCTGCGCACCGACACCTACACCGAGCCGGGGGCGCAGCTCAGCGGCCTGGACCCGCGGGCGGTCGGCCCCTACCGGCTCACCGCCGAGGAACGCGAGCGGCTGGACGCCGTCGCCGGCAAGCAGCGGGCCTGCTTCGAAAGCCTCGGCATCCGGGCCAGGATCGAACACGCCCCGGCCGGGCGGCCCTTCGTCACCGCAGCCGACGGGACGGCGGTGACGAGCTACTTCCAGGACCGGTGCGGCTATCCGTCCACCGCCCCGACCGCCACGGAACAACGCGCGCTGACCGCGCTGACCGGGGGCACCAGCGCCTGCCTGACACGCAAGGGCATGAACCCGGACCTGCCGCTGTACCTGATGCTCGACCCCGGCGGCGCCGGCACCTTCGGCCGGTTCCTCGTGAAGTACGCCGGAGCGGCCGACGGCAAGGCGATGCGCCTGGTGCAGGCTTGCGTCGACAGCGCCCGCCGCGCCCAGCTCGACCCGTACGTCGCCCCCGTGGCCGAGCTGTTCCTCGGCCTCGGCGACCAGGCGACGCCCCGCTTCGACATGTCACCGGCGAACAAGACGAAGGTCGTCGGGGTGGCCTCGCTCGTGCTCGCCGTCACGGTCGCGGTGACCGCCGTGGTAGCCACCCGGCTGGTACGGCCCCTGCGTGCGCTGACCGCGGCCGCCCAGCAGCCGCCCGACCGGCATGTGCGGGTTCCGGTGACCACGCGGGACGAGACCGGGATCCTGGCGGAGGCATTCAACGACCTGACCGAGCGGCGGGAACGCCTGGAGGCCCAGCGCAAGGCGATGGTCAGCGACATCGCCCACGAACTGCGCAGCCCGCTCACCAACATCCGTGGCTGGCTCGAGGTCACCCGGGACGGCCTCGTCGAGCCCGATCCGGCCCTGCTCGACGCCCTGCACGAGGAGGCGCTGGTGCTCCAGCGCGTCATCGACGACCTCCAGGACCTGGCCGCCGCCGACGCGGGCACGCTGCGCCTGCACCGTGAGCCCGTCGCCGCCGGCGACCTGCTCGACCAGGTCGCCGCGGCACACCGGCTGGCCGCCGACGCGGGCGCGGTCACCCTGCGCACCGAGTGCGCCGGCGAGCCGTGGCTGGACGCCGACCCGGTGCGGATGCGGCAGGCACTCGGCAACCTGGTCTCCAACGCGCTCAGGCACACACCCGCCGACGGGACCGTGACCCTGGCCGCGCGCCGGGACGGCGACGAGGTCGTGCTCACCGTCGCCGACACCGGCCACGGCATCGCCGCCGACGATCTGCCGCACGTCTTCGACCGGTTCTGGCGCGCGGAGAAGTCCCGCAGCCGGCGCACCGGCGGCAGCGGCCTCGGCCTGCCCATCGTCCGCCATCTGGTCGCCGCGCACGGCGGCACGGCCGGCGCGGCGAGCGAGCCCGGACAAGGCGCCGTCTTCACCCTGCGCCTGCCCGGCATCCCGCCGCCCCGGGACGGCTGACACCCCGCGACCGCACCGCCGGCCTCGGGGCCGGCCGCCCCGGAGCGCGGCCGGTGGCGGTCACTGTTCGCGCATGCCCCACGGGGCGCCGTACGCCGTCAGCAGGTCGAGGAACGGGCGGGGCGGGAACGCCTCGGGGCCGAGGACACCCGACCCCGACCACGCACCCGTGGCGAGGAGTTCGAGCGCGACCACGGGGTTGACCGCCGTCTGCCACACCACGGCCTGGCACCCGTACTGCGCCATGGTCCACTGGTTGTCGACGACGTGGTACAGATACACCTCGCGCGTGGCGCCGTCCTTGGTGCCGCGCACCCAGGTGCCCGCGCAGGTCTTGCCGTGCATGCGCTCGCCCAGGGTCGCCGGGTCGGGCAGACACGCGGCGACGACGTCCCGGGGGGACACCGCGACCGGGCCGTCCGCGCCGGGCACGGTGACCGGCTCGGTGCGGTCGAGGCCCAGCAGGTGCAGCGTCCGCAGCGTCTCGATGAACTCACGGCCCAGCCCGTACTTGAACGTCACGCGTCCGGCCTTCACCCAGCGCGGCACGAGCAGCACCTCCTCGTGCTCCACGTTCACGCACTCCACCGGCCCGATGCCGTCGGGGAAGTCGAACACCTCGGGCTCGCTGAACGGCTCCGTGGTGAACCAGCCGCGCCCCGCCTCGTACACGACCGGCGGGTTCAGACACTCCTCGATGGTGGTCCAGATGCTGAACGACGGCGCGAAGTCATAGCCGTCGACGGTGAGGTTCGCGCCGTCACGGACGCCGATCTCCTCGATCTCGTCGAAGAGTTCGTCGGCCGCGTACCGGGCGAACACATCCGAAAGGCCGGGCTCCACGCCCATGCCGACGAGCGCGAGGGCACCCGCCTGCGCCCAGTCGGCGGCCAGCGCGAACTGCTCGTCGCCCAGCTTGACCCCGCAGACCTCGTACGGCCGCTCCGCATCCGGGCGCGACAGGGACATCGCCATGTCCAGATAGGTGGCGCCGCCCGCCCGCGCCGCGCGGAACAGGGGCATGACGAAGCGCGGGTCGGTGGCGTTGAACAGGACGTCGCAGCCGTGCCGCGCCAGCAGGTCCGCCACCGCCGACTCGTCGGCCGCGTCGACGCGCGCGGCGCGGAACCGGGACCCGTCCGGGCCGAGGGCCGCGACCGCGGCCTCGGCCCGCGCCAGGTCGTGGTCGGCGACCACCATCAGATCGAAGAACGCACGCCGGGCGGCGATCCGGGTGACGGCGGTGCCGACACCGCCCGCTCCCACGAGCAGTACACGCATGGTGAAACTCCCTGTCCAACGAAGATCCGGTCGAGGTGGTGAAGCGGCGCGCCTGACCGGAATCCAACGCCGTGGGCCAATGTAAGGTCAATCGTGTTGGCATAAGAGCGGCCGCCGTGTCCGGGGCCCCGGCGAAAGGCATGCCGTGCCGAAGCGTGTCGTGCCCGAGGAGAAGCGGCGGCGCCGTCGCCCCACCAGGAGCGGCACCGTGCTGTCCGAGGGGCTGATCGTGGAGACCGCGCTGCGCCTGCTGCGCGAGCACGGCAGCGCCGGCCTGTCCGCGCGGCGCCTCGGGCTGGCCCTCGACTGCGATCCGAGCACCCTGTACCGCTACTTCCGAGGCATGGACGATCTCACCCTGGCCATCGGCGACGCGCTCATCGGGCGTGCGCTGCGCGGCTGGCGGCGGACCGGGCAGTGGCGGGCGGATCTGCGGGCGCTCGGTCTGCGCATCCACGCCGCGTACGTGGCCCATCCGCAGGCGGCGCTGCTGACCGCGAACCGGGTCACCGGCCGCGCGCACGAACTGGCCGCCGACGAGGCCGTCCTGGACATCCTGCGGACCGCCGGCTTTCCGGTCGCCGACACCGTCCGGGTCTATCAGGCGTTCATCGACCAGACCCTGGCCTTCGCCGCACTCGACGCCGCGTCCCTGGCGCTGCCCAGCGACTCCCAGCGCGCCGACGAGGCCACCTGGAGTGCCATCTACGCCCGGCTGCCGGCCACCACGCACCCCCGCATCGCCGAGGCGGCCCCCCTGCTGACCACCCGCATGCTCACCAGCGCCTATCCGGTGGCCCTTGACATGCTGCTGGACAGCGCGGCCCACCACCTGAACGGCCTCCCCGCCTGAGCGCATCTGGATGTGCCGCGCTGGGCCGTCGAGCGGCTGCGGCATCATCGTGGCTGGTCGCGCAGTTCCCCGCGCCCCTTGGGGGCGCGACGGAACTGTTCAGCTTTCGTGGCGCAGGCTCTCCGCCGCTGTCGCCGTCACCGCTTCGGCCAGTGCGGCCAGGGCGGGGGAGTCGAGTTTCCACTGCTGCCAGTACAGGGGGACGTCCGCCCAGCGGCCCGGCGCGAGGTGGACCAGGCGGCCGGTGCGCAGCAGCGGGTCGGCCTGGGCCTCGGGGACCATGCCCCAGCCGAGCCCCGCGGCGACCGCCTCGGCGAACCCCTCGGAGGTGGGCACGTAGTGCCGGTGCGCGCTCGCGGCGCCGAAGCCGGCGTCCAGCGCACGGATGAAGTCGTCCTGGAAGTCGTCGCGCCGGTCGAAGACGACCACCGGCGCCGCGGCCAGCGCCGGTGCCGCCGGCCCCGCCAGATACTCCGCGGCGAACTTCGGGCTCGCCACGGGGAGGTAGCGCATCCGCCCGAGGGGACGCACCGAACAGCCCGGCACCGGGTCGGGCGAGGAGGTCACCGCGGCCATCACCAGCCCCTCCCGCAACAGCGCCGCCGTGTGGTCCTCGTCCTCGCGGCGCAGTTCGAAACAGAGCCGCGGCTCGCCGGGCACCCGCCGCAGCGCCGGCAGGAACCAGGTGGCGAGCGAGTCCGCGTTCACCGCCACCGACACCCGCGTGGGCTCACCGGCCCCGCTGAGCCCCAGCTCGCCCCGCGCGTCCCCGTCCAGCCGGGCCAGTTGCCGGGCGAACCGCACCAGCACAGCGCCGGACTCCGTCGGCCGTACCGGTTTGGTCCGCCGCAGCAGCACCCGGCCCGTGCGCTGCTCCAGCGCCTTGACCCGCTGGCTGACCGCCGAGGGCGTCACATGCAGGGCGGCCGCCGCCGCGTCGAACGTGCCCTCGTCCACCACCGCGAGCAGCGTCCGCACCTGGTCCAGGGGCAGCTCAGACACCATGGCGGCCGCTCACCTCCTCCGCTCTTCTCTTGCTGGACGGCATACAGAACCGCTAAGGGTACGTAAAAATCTTTAGCTGTACGCCGAGTGATCGCATGGTTAGCGTCACAGGCATGTCCGCCGCCCTGACCGCCGCTGCCGCCGGATTCGGCACCGGCCTCTCGCTCATCGTCGCCATCGGAGCACAGAACGCGTTCGTCCTGCGCCAGGGCGTCCGCCGGGACGCGGTGCTCGCGGTCGTCGGCATCTGCGCCCTGTCCGACCTGGCGCTCATCGCGCTGGGTGTCGCCGGCGTCGGCGCGCTCGTCGTCGCCTGGCCAGGGGCGCTGACGGCGGTCGCCCTGATCGGCGGCGGCTTCCTGCTCTGCTACGGCGCCCTCGCCGCCCGCCGCGTCCTGCGGCCGGCCGCCGCGGGACTGCGCACCGAGGGCGCGGCGGCGGGCTCACGGCGGCGGGCGGTGCTCACCTGTCTCGCGCTGACCTGGCTCAATCCGCACGTCTACCTGGACACCGTGTTCCTGCTCGGCTCGCTGGCCGCCGATCGCGGCCCGCTGCGCTGGACGTTCGGTCTCGGCGCTGCCCTGGCCAGCCTGTGCTGGTTCGCGGTGCTGGGCTTCGGCGCCCGGCTGCTCGGCCGGGTCCTCGCCGGACCGCGGGCCTGGCGGGTCCTGGACGGCCTGGTCGCGGTGACCATGATCACGCTCGGCGCGCTGCTCGTCACCGGATCCTGAGCCGAGGATCCCGGGCCGATCGGGCACCCCGCACCGGCGGACACCGTCGGAGCTGCCATAGTGAAGCCCGAATCGAAAGATGTAACGAGCAACCAGGAAGCCCGTGGACACGAGCGAGAGCACCGACGGCAGCGCCGCGGCACGGCCCGACACCTCCGCCCCCGCGGCGCGGCCGTCGGGCGGCTGGCGCCGCTGGGCGATGGACACCCGGCCCCTGCGCCGCCCCGCCTACCGCAGGCTGTGGTCCTCGACGATCGTCACCGCGGTCGGCAGCCAGCTCACGGCCGTCGCCGTGCCCAAGCAGATCTACGACATCACGCACTCCTCCGCCTGGGTCGGCTACGCGAGCCTCGCCGGGCTGCTGCCCATGGTGGTGTTCGCGTTGTGGGGCGGCGCGGTCGCGGACACGGTGGACCGCCGCAGACTGCTGCTGGTGACCAACATCGGCATCGCGGTCACCTCGCTGCTGTTCTGGGCGCAGGCCGTCGCCGGTATGGACTCGGTGGTCGTCCTGATGGTCCTGCTCGCCGTGCAGCAGGCGTTCTTCGGCCTCAACTCCCCGGCGCGCAACGCCTCCATCGCCCGGCTCGTCCCCGCGGAGGAACTGCCCGCGGCGAACGCCCTCGGCTCGACGGTGATGCAGACCGGCCTGGTGGCGGGGCCGCTGCTGGCCGGCGCCCTGATCCCGGTCGTCGGCCTGCCCGAGCTGTATCTCATCGACGCCGTGGCGCTGTGCGTCACGGTCTGGGCGGTCGCCCGGCTCCCCGCGCTGCCGCCGCTCGGCAAGGCGTCGGCCCGGCGGGCGGGCCTGCGGGAGGTCGTGGCCGGCTTCCGCTACATCTCCCTGCACAAGGTGCTGTTGCTGTCCTTCCTCGCCGACATCGTCGCCATGGTGTTCGGCATGCCCCGCGCGCTGTTCCCGCAACTGGCCGCGGAGACCTACGCCCCCTACGGCGAAGGTCTGGCGCTCGGCGTGCTGTTCGCCGGGATCCCCGTCGGCGCGGTGCTCGGCGGGCTGTTCTCCGGCACGTTCTCCCGGGCACGCCGGCACGGCTGGATGGTCATCGCAGCGGTGGTCGGCTGGGGCGTGGCCGTCGCGGGCTTCGGGCTGAGCCGCAACCTGTGGATCGCGCTGGCGTTCCTCGCCGCCGCGGGCGTCGCCGACATGGTCTCCATGGTCTTCCGCGGGGCGATCCTGCTGTCCGCCGCCACCGACGAGATGCGCGGGCGCATGCAGGGGGTGTTCACGGTGGTCGTCGCGGGCGGCCCGCGCCTGGCCGACGTGCTGCACGGCACGGCCGGCTCCGCCTTCGGGCCGCGCGCGGCCGTCGTGGGCGGGGGGCTGCTGGTGGTCGCGGTGATGCTGGCCCTGGCCGCGGCGGTGCCCGCGCTGCGCCGCTACCGCGGCTGAGGCGCGCGCTACAGCGCGCTGCGCCGGTGCAGCGTGTACTGCTCCATGAGCTTGCTCCGCGTCAACTCCAGGCGGTGGGCGAGGATTTCGGCGACGGTCCGCACCAGTGACAGCCCGAGCAGCGGGTCCTCCACGCTGAGCGCGAGCACCGCCGAGGCGTCGTACTCGTAGGCCCGTACGAAGCTGAACGCGACGGCGCCGAAGTCCCAGGTGTACGGCGGGAAGAGCCACGACCAGCCGAGCAGGTCGCCGGCGCCGAGGCCGGCCACCGTCACCCGCTGATGGGTCGTCACCTGCTGGTCGAGGTTGACCGCGCCCGACCGGATCACCCAGAACCGGTCGGCCGTGCCACCGGCCTCGAAGATCCTGGTGTCCTCGGGGAAGGACACCTCCCGCGCCAGCTCCATCAGGCGTTCGCGCTGCGGTTGCGGGAGGGCGGTCAGCAGTTTTATCGCTTTGGTCATGGCGCAGGGCTCCTCGCGGGCCGGGGATTTCCGGAGTTCTCCCTACGCCCATTTCAGCCGCTGCCGCCGTCCCGGGCACCTCGGGGACGGTCCATCGCCCGGGATCCTGCCCGGCGGGCGGAGAAGAGCCCTGGCTGGAGGGGCGTGAGCAGCCAGGACGGCACCCGGTGGCCGGAGGGGGCCGGCGCGGCCGACCGCTCTCCCGGTATGGGTGAACGGTAAACCATCCCCTGGTGTGCCCGGGCGCCGCGGACCGGGGCGCGTGACCGGCGTCGGTGTCCGGCCCGGGTCCGGCGCGGCCAGGGCCTGCCGCCCGCCGGCCGCGGCCTTCGGCTCGCGGCCTTGGTCCGTGTTTGTTCCCCCTGCGCAAGGGCAGACGGAGTGTCGTGCTCCGAGGCGCGCCCCACGGGAGCGGTACGACCCCCTCCCCGAAACCACTGTCCAGGAGCGATAACCGCATGCTCACCCAACTGTCCAAAGGAAAGCGGCCCCACGACGACGCCCCCGACACCGCGGCCCTGTTCGCCCGGCTCGCCGAGTCGGCCGACGGCCCCAGCCGCGACGAAGCACGCGAGGAACTGGTGACGGCCTGGCTGCCCATGGCCCACCGGATCGCCGGCCGGTTCCGCGACCGCGGCGAGTCCGTCGAGGACCTGCGGCAGGTGGCCGCGCTCGGCCTCGTCAAGGCCGTCGACCGGTACGACCCGGCCCGCGGGCCCTTCGAGAGCTACGCCGTGCCCACCATCACCGGAGAGATCAAACGGCACTTCCGGGACCGGATGTGGGCCCTGCGGGTGCCCCGCCGGGTGCAGGACCTGCGCAACCGGGTGCGTCTGGCCCGTCGTGAACTCACCCAGCACCCCGGCGCCACCGAGCCCTCCGTGACCGACATCGCCCGCCACACCGGCCTCACGGAAGAGGAGGTCGGCGCCGGCCTGGAGGCCCTGGAGAGCTTCAGCACCCTGTCCCTGGACGCCGAGCCCGCCCCCGACGGCGGGGGACACCCGCTCGCGGACGTCCTCGGCGCGGCCGACCCCTCGTACGACGTCGTCGTCGACCGCGAATCCGCCAAGGAGGGGCTGCGGCGGCTGCCCGAGCGGGAACGGGCCATCCTCTACATGCGCTTCTTCGAGGACATGACCCAAAGCCGCATCGCCGACCGCCTCGGCATCTCGCAGATGCACGTCTCGCGTCTGATCAGCCGCAGTTGCGCCCGCGTCCGCGACGAGGCGCTCGGCCGGCGCGGCACCGGCGGCCCGGCGTCCGACTGAACCACCGCCGCACCGGGCCCAGTTGGCGTATCGCGTCCCCTTGGCTTCCCACGCTCACGTGGCTTCCCACGCTCACGTGGCTTCCCACGCTCACGTGGCTTCCCACGCTCACGTGGCTTCCCACGCTCACGTGGCGCCCCACGCTCACGTGGCGTCCCGTACTCATGCGGCGTCGTGTGCTCACTTCGTGTCGCGCGCGACAGGCACCCGCAGCGGGCGGGCCAGACCCACCACCGCCTCGTCCAGCCGTTGCAGGTGGCGCAGCACCCGGTCGGTCACCTGCCCGTAGCGCGGGGCGGCCGGCGTGCCGGGCCGCAACAGGGACGCGATGCTCGGGCCGGTCTCCACCTCGGCCGCCGTCTGCCCGTCCCTGACCCGCGTGGCGATCGCCTCGATGTTGTGCACGATCCGGCTGCCCGCTCCGCGCAGCCGTGGGTCCGCCGCCATCGTCGGCTTCGACGGCAGCAGCACGGCGGTGGCCGCCAGGGACCGGGCGTGGTAGGCGCATGTCTCCAGCAGCGCCACCAGATAGCGGGCGGTGTCCCTGCGCGACCGCAGCGGCGTGATCGGGTGGGTGAGCGGCTGCGCCGAGGACCGCAGGTCCGCCAGCGCCTGGTCCAGCTCGCGCGCCCGGTCCAGCAGGTCCGCCGGGGGTGCCCCGCTCAGCTGGTCGACCGCGGACCGAGTGACGTCCGCCAGCCGGTCCAGCACGGTGACCAGCAGTTCGTTGGTACGGCGGTCCGTGGCCACCGGCAGCACCACCGCCGCCGCGATGATCCCGCAGGCCGCGCCCAGCGCCGTCTCCTCCACCCGCAGCACCAGGACGGCCAGGCTGTAGGTGTTGAGCAGGGTGTACAGCAGCCCCAGCATCGCCGTGACGAAGAACGACATCAGCGTGTAGGACAGCGGGGCCGTGTAGAACATCGCGAAGATGAACAGCAGGACCAGCGCGAACGCCGTCCACGTGTGGTGGCCGACGAGCCCCGCGAGCCCGATGCCCGCCACCACACCGAGCACCGTGCCCAGCAGCCGCCGGTAGCCCTTCACCAGGATCTCGCCCGTCGACGCGGTGTTGATGAACACGATCCAGCAGGTCAGCACCGCCCAGTACCAGCGTTGGCTGGACAGCAGCTCACCGCCGGCGATGGCGAGCGCCGATCCCACGGCCACCTGCACGGCCGAGCGCGTGGTGGGCCGCCGCAGCCCGGTGGGCCCCGCCTCGTCCGCCGCGCGCTCCTCGCTGCCGCCGATCGCCGCGTCCTCCGTGTCCAGCTCCTCGCGCGAGCGGGTCGTCGCGGGCGCGTCGTCGGACTCGTCCTGCGGCCCTTCCAGGGCGACGCGCAGCCCGAGGACGGCCCGTGCGGCCTCGCCCAGGCCCCGGAAGACGTCCTGCACGGCGGGCGACGCGTCCGGCAGGTTCTCCTCCTCCCGGTAGCCGAGCAGCCGGTTGCGGACCCGGGACAGCGCCGTACCCCGGTCCGCGCCGGCCGGCCGCAGCACCAGCAGGCGCAGCGCCTGAAGATCCCGGCGCAGCGCCGTCATCGTCTCGTCCCGCACCAGCGGTGCGACGCCCGAGGGCAGCGGCGCGCCCGGCAGATGCAGGGTGAGCGTGTTCGCGCGCTCGGCGCTGCGCGCGGTCAGCAGCATCAGTCCGAGCCGTTCCGCGGCGATCTCGGCCTCCGCGATGCGCCGCTGGAGCAGCCCCGCCACCGCCTCGTCCGAGGTGCCGTCCGCCAGCCGGCCCTGGATCATCAACGCGCTCTCGTGCAGCCGCGCGGTCCTGACCCGGACCGCCTCCAGGGCCTTGTCCATGTCGTCGGGGCCGGCGTCCAGCAGGTCGATCTGGGCCGCGACCAACTGGGCGAGCCGGGCCCGGAAGGCCCGGCGCAGCCGGTCGAGGATGCCCGCGGGCGTCTGCGCCACCAGCACGAACCGGGCCACCGCGCTGCATCCGAAGGCCAGCACGAGCGCCCCGTACAGCCCCGGCAGCAACGGCACGGTCGCGCGCACGAAGAGGGAGAGGAAGTAGACCTGGAAGCCGATCAGGCCGAGCGCCGTGCCCCGGTCGCCGAACCGGCGGCCGTAGACCGCGCAGAAGATGAGCGCCACGAAGAACAGGTCCCCGATCACCACGCTCGTGCTCAGCAGCGCGCCGAGCGACACGGAGACCAGCGCCACGGGCAGGCCCAGCGCCAGCGTCACGGCCTGCCGGTCGCGCCGCTTCTCACGGATGGCGAAGGTGGCGACCATCGCCGCCATGGCCCCGGCCACCAGATGGGTGACACCGGCCCGCAGCAGCGCCAGAGCGAGCAGGGTCAGGGCGATGGCCGTCACCGTGCGCAGCCCCGCGGTGAGCCGGAGCAGCCCGGGGTCGGAGGCCGCGAGCCGGTCCCAGGGCTCCGCCCGCACCGACCGTTCCGCTGTCCTCACGCCGGCGCGCTCTCTCCCGTGTTCCCTCGTGATCCGCGACATGATCTGCGACCCAGCATGGCACGGCCACGGACCGCGCCGGACCCCGGTACGGGCCTGTTTACCGGACCCTGATGCGGCCCCGGTGCCGGACGCCTCCGGGGGCCGCCCGCCGGCGCCCGGCGGGTGCCGGGTGCCCGGTTCAGTCGGCGGGGCTGTCCAGGGCCCGGCCCGCCACGTGCGCCCGCACCTGGTCGGGCGTCAGATACGCGTTGGTGTACTCGAAGTCCTTGAGCTTCGCGGGGCGGCGCGCCTGGAACCCGGTGCGCACGAAATCGTCGCCGCCGATGGCGTTGAGCAGCCAGTTGGTCATGACCCGGGTCTTGGCGACATTGGTGCGCAGCGCCGACCAGTGGTAGCCGCGGGCGACGGCCTGGGCGGGCAGACCGCGCAGTTCGACGCCCAGCGGCTTGGAGACGGCGTCCCGGCCCCCGAGGTCGACGACGAGCCCGAGGTCACGATGCACATACGGGCGCAGCGGCTGGTTGCGCAGCGTCGCGATGACGTTGTCGGCGACCCGCTTGCCCTGCCGGATGGCGTGCTGCGCGGTGGGCGGGCAGACCGCGCCCTGCTCCGGCTTGGCCTGGTCCGGCACGGCGGCCGCGTCGCCCAGCGCGAACACCCCGTCGTGCCCGGGCAGCGTCATCTCCGCGGTGACCGCGAGCCGCCCGCGCACGGTGTCCGCGCCGAGCGTCGAGATCAGCGGGCTGGCGACGACCCCGGCCGTCCAGATCAGCGTCCGGGTGGGCACCACCCGGCCGTCGGTGAAGGTGACCTCACGCGGGGCGGCCTTCGCGATCGACACCCCCAGGGAGATCTCGATCCCGCGCCGGCGCAGGATCTCCTGGGCGCTGCGGCCGAGCTTGTCGCCCAGCTCCGGCATCAGCCTGGGCGCGATGTCGATCAGATGCCACTTGATCAGGGCCGGGTCGAGCCGCGGGTAGCGGCGCAGGGCGGCGTGCGTCAGACGTTGCAGACAGGCCGCGGTCTCGGTGCCGGCGTAGCCGCCGCCGACCACCACGAACTGCAGCCGCGCGGCGCGTTCGGCGGGGTCGTCGCTGGCGTCGGCGAGGTCGAGCTGAGAGATGACGTGGTCGCGCACATAGGCGGCCTCCGCGAGGGTCTTCATGCCGTAGGCGTGGTCGGTCAGGCCCGGAATGTCGAAGGTGCGGGTCACACTGCCCGGGGCGAGCACGAGGTAGTCGTACGGTTCGTCGACGACCTTGTCGGTGATCGTCTGGACGACGCACACCTTGGCCCTCAGATCCACGCCGATGGCGCCGCCCGGGATGATCCGGGTGCGGTACCTCCTGCTGCGGCGCAGCGAGAGCGCGATCGACTGGGGCGTCAGCACGCCGGAGGCGACCTGCGGCAGCAGCGGCATATAGAGCTGGTACGAGTACGGCGTCACCAGCGTGACGTCGGCCTCGCCGGGGGCCAGCTTCCGCTCCAGGCGGCGAACGCACTCCACACCGGCGAAGCCGGCGCCCACCACCAGGATCCTGGGTCGTGTCACGGTGTCCATCCCTTCTGCGGCTCCGGGCGGGGCCGGTCCGACGCGTTCCCCCGGACCGGATCGCCGCTGCGCACCACACCGATCCCACCGCGCCCCGGGTGGTTACGCCACCGGGAGCGGCAGGCACTCGAACGCGTGGGCAACCGTCTGCCCCGCCAGGAGGCGGAGTAACCAGCGCGCCGCCCGCCATGCACCCGATGGGCCGCACGACGGCCGTGCCGGACCACCGCCACAGCGCCCGCGACGGTCCGGGGCGGGGCGGCGCCCGGCTGTCTGCGCGAGTGGGCCACACGAGGGCCGCGGGGACCGTAGAGTGCGCGCCATGGCGCAGACACGGCCCGGCCCGGGCTTTCGCACGCACGGCGGCGGCGCGGCCGACCTGGTGTCCCTGACCGGCGCGCTCGACGCGCAGGATGCCAACCCGGGGGTGCGGCGGCTGCGGGCCTGGGCCCACGAGGCGCTGGCCGTCAAGGGCGGCGAGCGGGCGCTGGACGTCGGCGCCGGAACCGGCTCGCAGACCCGGGAACTGGCCGCCGCCGTCGGCCCCGACGGCCATGCCCTCGGCGTCGAACCGGACCCCGGGCTGCGCGCGGTCGCCGAGGAGCGGTCCGCCGGCACCCGGGCCCGCTTCGCGCACGGCGACCCGCTGGCCCTGCCCGTTCCCGACGCCTCGGTGGACGTGGTCTGGTGCGAACGCGTCCTGCAGCACCTCGCCGAGCCGGACCGGGCGGTCGCCGAGATGGCCCGGGTGCTGCGCCCCGGCGGTCGGGTGGCGCTGCTCGACACCGACTGGGCCACCACGGTCCTGCACCCCGGAGACCCGGAGATCACCCGGGCCCTGGCCTCCGGCGCCCTCACCGGCGCCGCCAACCCGTACTCGGGGCGCCGGCTCGTCGGCCAGGCCACCGCGGCCGGCCTCGTGGTCGACGACCGCGGCTGCGCGGCCCTGTTCCAGGACCACCGGTCGGTCGCCTGGCCGATCATCGGCATGCTGGGCGATTCGGCGGTGCGCCGCGGACTGCTCACCGAGGCCCAGCGGGACGCCGCCTACGCCACGCTCGCCGAGGCGGCCGAGCGGGGCGGGCTGCACCTGTCCGTGACGATGTTCGGCGTGGTCGCGCACCGCCCCGGGTGACGCCGTGCCGCGCGCACGGTCCGGCCCGCCCGCTCACCAGGGCAGGAAGGCGTGGATGTCCTTGCCGCCGTCGGTGACCACCACACTGACCTGGTCGCACAGCGTGTCCACGAGCCGCCACCCGACGCCGCCGCCGCCCGTGCGCGGGGTGAAGGGCCGCGGCTCGGGACGCACGGTACTGGTGTCGTGCATCGTGATGTGCACACCGTCGAACGTGCGGCGCATCCTGAGGGCGAACGGCCCCGGCGCGTACTGCACGGCGTTGGCGGCCAGCTCCGTGACCACCAGCAGGATGTCGTCCCAGTACTCGGGCGCGGACGGCGGTGTCCGGCGAGCGAGGTCGCCGAGGAAGCCCTGCGCGGCGAGCCGGGCACCCGTCACGTTGCGCAGCTCGCCCGGGAAGGAGACCCAGCGGTCGAAGGCGTCCTCCGAGAGGGGTGTGTTGTTCCGTCGTCGTCCGGTCGCCATTGTCATCCCCAGCGCCGTGTGAACCGGACTGCTGTCCCGGCCTTCTTTCTCTCCCTGGGCTGGGTTCCCGCGCGCGGCCCGGCTACGCCTCCCCTCACCGGAACACGCTGTCCGAGTCGTCCCAGTCGGCCGGTTCCTCCCGCGGCGGCCGCCGCAGGGCGTCCGAGCGTGTCTGGTACATCGCGTCGATCTCGGCGGCGTAGTGCCGGACGATGGCGTCCCGGCGCAGCTTCATCGACGGCGTCAGCAGCCCGTTGGACGTGTCGAACGGCGTGGGCAGCACCCGGTGCACCCGGATGGACTCGGAGCGTGACACGGCGCTGTTGGCGGCGGCCACGGCCCGCGTGATCTCCTCCCGCAGCGCGTTCTCCTCCCGCGCTTCCCGGCCGGGCGCGTCGCCCTGCAACGCCGGCGCCGACCGCCAGTGCGCGAGGAATTCCGGGTCCAGGGTGATCAGGGCGCCCACACACGGCCGGTCGTCGCCCACGACCACCGCCTGGTGGACGAGGGGATGCATGCGCAGCCGCTGCTCCAGCGCGGCCGGTGCCACGCTCTTGCCGCTGCTGGTGATGATGACGTCCTTCTTGCGGCCCGTGATGGTCAGATGGCCCTCGGAATCCAGCCGCCCGAGGTCCCCGGTGGCCAGCCAGCCGCCGCGCACCGCCGCCCGCGTCGCCGCCTCGTCGTTGACGTAGCCCTGGAACACCGACGGGCCGCGCACCAGGATCTCCCCGTCCTCGGCGATCTGGATCCGGGTGCCCGGCAGGGGCTGCCCCACGGTGCCCGACTTCTCCCGGCCCAGCGGCTGCATGGTGATCCCGCCGCCCGACTCGGTCAGCCCGTAGCCGTCGTTCACATAGATGCCGATGCCCTCGTAGAAGAGGGAGAGCTCCCGGCTGAGCGACGAGCCGCCCGAGGTGGCGCGGACCACCCGGCCGCCCAGCGTGGCCCGCAGCCTGCGGTACACCGTCCGCTCGTACAGGGCGTGCTGGAGCCGCAGATCGAACCCGGGTCCCGCGCCCGTGCCCAGCCGCCGCCGCTCCTCGGCCGCGGCGAAGTCCCGCGCCGTCCGCGCCGCCCGCTCGAACAGCGCGCCCCGGCCGGCCTGCTGGGCCGCGCGCAGGAAATTCTTGTACAGCTTCTCGAACAGCGACGGCACCCCGTAGAAGTACGTGGGCCGGAAGGTGCGCAGCGCCGACGACAGCGCCGCGTCGGTCATCTCGGGCTCGTGGCCCAGCAGGATGCCGCCGCGCAGGCACAGCACCTGGATCATGAGCCCGTACACGTGCGAGAACGGCAGGAAGGCCAGCACGGACGCCTGCTCGCCCGGCGGCGCCGCCGTGTGCGCCCAGCCCGCGAGCAGCGTGTCGCACGGATACGCCAGACCGCGGTGGCTCAGCGCGCAGCCCAGCGGGCGGCCCGAGGTGCCGGAGGTGTAGGCGACGACCGCGGTCGAGTCCGGCAGCACGATACGGCGCAGCGACTCCACGGTGGTCAGCGGGATGGCCGCGCCCCGCTCCACGAGCTGCGGCAGCGCGTCCGTGTCCAGCTGCCACACGTGCCGCAGCCGTGGCAGCCGCGCGCACAGGGTGCCCACCGTCATGACGCCCTGTTCGTCCTCCACCAGCACGGCCACACAGCCGGCGTCCCGCAGGATCCACTCGACCTGCTCGCGCGAGGAGTGCGGATGGATCGCCACGATCTCCGCGCCCACCGTCCACAGGGCGTGGCCGAACACGGTCCACTCGTAGCGGGTGCGGGCCATCACGGCGACCCGGTGGCCCGGGGAGATTCCGCAGGCGACCAGGCCCTTGGCCAGGTCCACCACCTCCTCCCGCAGTTCGACGGCCGTCACCTGCCGCCATCCGGCCGGGGCGTCGTCCCTGCGGCAGGCCAGCACCGGCAGGGTGGGATCGCGGGCCGCGGTGTCGAAGACGGTGTCGGCGAGCCCGCCGGTCAGGCCGGGGGCGAGGTCTGGCGCGAGGGCGAGGTCGCGCATGCGCTGCTCCTGGAATGTACGGAGGGTGACGCCGTCGAACACCTTTGTGGTCGACGGTGCTCGAATCTAGCCCAGGCGCGCGCGATTGGGGTCCGGATCGGGGAACTGATCGGATCGGTCCGCGGGAGCCGGCACCAGCCACACCGTGGCGAGCGGCGGCAGGGTGAGACACAACTGCCCGTCCTGCGGCACGAGCAGACCCCGGTCGGTGACATCTCCGCCGCCGTAGCGCGCGCTGTCGGTGTTGAGCGCTTCGCGCCAGGCGGGAACGCCCTTCGGCACGGCGAGCCGGTAGTCGTGGCGGACGACGGGGGAGAAGTGGGAGACCGACAGCAGGGGTGTCCCGTCCGCGTCGTATCTCAGGAAGGCGA